>JBDNFZ010000596.1:0-1407 GCA_041689555.1 Opitutaceae bacterium
ACCGAGTGCCGCGCCCTCCTTACGCCCTCGCCGCTCTTCTTCCTGATCAACGCCTACACCGCGCGGCTCTCGCCCACCGTCGTCGCCAACCTCCTCGCCGAGCTCATGCACGGCCGCGGCGGCGCGATCACCGCCGGCGAAGTCGGCCTGCCGATCCGGCGCGACGGGAAGATCCTCCCCTGCGGCATCTACGGCCGCTGGGAAAACTGACCGCGGTAGGGCGCGCTATCCGTAGCCCACCGTTTTATCCTACCATGAAAATCCAACGTTGACCGTTCGATTTTCATGGTGCTTCCCGTTCCGTTAAGTGCCCGATTCCCCGCCTCACCGATACTCCGCCAGCTCGACGATGACCCCGTCCGGATCGAGAAAATAAACCAGCGTCTTCCCGCCCGCGCCCGCGTCAAATTTCACCACGCCGTCCGGCACCGCCGTCGGCTCGCCCCACACCTCGATACCCGCCGCGCGCAACTTCGCCGTCATACCGGCGATGTCGTCCGTGCGCAGCGCAAAGTGCCGGAGCCCGAGCGTATTCGCCCGGGAATTTTCCGGCAACGCGACGCCCGTCGGCGAATGATAATGAAGCAGCTCGATCCGCGGCTCGCCACCGGGCGACACGATGAATACCGCGTGCGCCTTCACCCCGCGCAACCCCACGATCTTTTCGATCCATTCGCCTTCGAGGTGCGCTTCCTTCGTCTTCGCGAAGCCCAGCACATCGCAATAAAACGCCAGCGACCGCGCCATGTCGGCGACGACGATGTTCAGATGGTCGATGCCCAAAATCATCGGTGTCGCCGTCATTTCGCTGTCATGTTCGCCGCCAGGAAACGCTCGATCCGGGTCAACAGCTCGACCCGGCCCTTGGTATCGTTGAAGCCTTCGATGTCGTTCTGCTTGGAGAGGACCTCGTGCGGTTTCCCGGCGCGTTTGAGCGCCGCGACGTAGGCGGTGTTCTCCTCGGGCAAGACCCGGTAACCGTTCCCTATGACCAGCAACACAGGAGCCGTAAGCCGGTCTGCTTGGTGCAGGGGCGAAGCCTCCCGCAAAGCCGCCGCGTCGCGCCCGGGGTCGCCCACGGTGTCCAGCAAGGACGCGATCGCGCCCGTATCCGACTGCCGCCGATAAGCCAGCGTCGCCACCCAGTCGGTGGTGCCGTCCATGCTGATCGCGCACCGGTAGAGCCCGGGCTCGCGCGAAAGGCCGAGGAGCGCGCAGGTGCCGCCAAAGCCCCAGCCCATGATCGCGACGCGCGCCGGATCGGCGATACCTTGCGCAACCGCCCAGCGCACCGCGTCCGCCAAGTCCTCCTGCGGAAGCACGCCGAGATTTCGCTTGGGCTGGTCTTGAAACTTCCGGCCATATCCGGACGAACCCCGGTAGTTGACCGCCAGCACGGCATAGCCG
>JBDNFZ010000597.1:0-1479 GCA_041689555.1 Opitutaceae bacterium
ACCGAGTGCCGCGCCCTCCTTACGCCCTCGCCGCTCTTCTTCCTGATCAACGCCTACACCGCGCGGCTCTCGCCCACCGTCGTCGCCAACCTCCTCGCCGAGCTCATGCACGGCCGCGGCGGCGCGATCACCGCCGGCGAAATCGGCCTGCCGATCCGGCGCGACGGGAAGATCCTCCCCTGCGGCATCTACGGCCGCTGGGAGGCGTAAGTTAGGGCGGGTTATACCCGGCCCGCCGTTTTATACTACCATGAAAATCCAACGTTGACCGTTCGATTTTCATGGCCTTTAGTTTCGCCATGCTCGACCGCTTCACCGACCGTTCGCTCATCCGCACCGCCCTCCGCCGCAGCCGCGTGGTCGCCCTGCTCGGTCCGCGCCAGTGCGGCAAGACCACGCTCGCCCGCGAATTTGTCCCGCCCGACTCCCCGAACTATTTCGATCTGGAGGATCCCGCCAGCCTCGCGCGCCTCTCGGAGCCCGACACCACCCTCCGTCCGCTCAAGGGTCTCGTCGTCATCGACGAGGTGCAGCGCCGCCCCGAGCTCTTCCCGCTCTTGCGCGTGCTTGCCGACCGCCGGCCCCTGCCCGTCCGCTTTCTCCTCCTTGGCAGTGCCGCGCCGGAATTGCTCAAACAGGCCTCCGAGTCGCTCGCGGGACGGATCGAAATCGTGCCGCTCGAGGGCTTCCGTCTCGCCGATCTCGGCGCCTCCACCTTGCCGCGCCACTGGCTGCGTGGCGGCTTCCCGCTCGCCTACACCGCGCGCAACGACGCCGACTCGCTCGCCTGGCGTCGTCAGTTTTTACAGACCTTCCTTGAGCGCGACCTCCCGCAGCTCGGCGTCACCATTCCCGCCGTCACCCTGCGCCGCTTCTGGAATATGCTCGCGCACTACCACGGCCAGACATGGAACGCCGCCGAGCTCGCCCGCGCCTTCGCCGTGAGCGAGCCCACCGTGCGCCGCTACCTCGATCTCATGACCGGCGTGTTCATGGTGCGCCAGCTCCCGCCGTGGTTCGAGAATCTCGGCAAGCGCCAGGTAAAAGCCCCGAAAATCTACCTCCGCGACAGCGGTCTCCTCCACGCCCTCCTCGGCCTCGGCACCCCGCGCGATCTCGAGCACCACCCGAAAGTCGGGGCCTCTTGGGAAGGCTACGCCGTCGAGGAAATCCTCAAAGCCTTTCAACCCGACGAGGCCTACTACTGGGCCACGCACAACGGCGCCGAAATCGACCTCGTGCTCTTCAAGGGCGGCAAACGCATCGGCATCGAATGCAAACGCGCCGACGCCCCCGCGCTCACGCCCTCGATGCGCAACGCCCTCGTCGACCTGAAACTCGACCGCCTCTACGTCCCCTACCCCGGCGAACGCCGCTACCGCCTCGACAAACGCGTCGAGGTCGTCCCGCTCTCGGAGTTGGTCGGCGCGCAATAACGCCGCATCCGCGTCTCCGCGCAGGGGGCACGGCGGACTTACC
>JBDNFZ010000598.1:0-3520 GCA_041689555.1 Opitutaceae bacterium
CGTGATCGGCGACGTCATGCTCGACCGCTACCTCTGGGGCGACGCCACCCGTATTTCTCCCGAGGCCCCCGTTCCGGTCGTCGACATCACCCGGGAGTCCGTCACCGCCGGCGGCGCCGCCAACGTCGCCCTCAATCTCGCTTCGCTCGGGGCCCGCGCCACTGTCGCCGGCTATTTCGGAGCCGATGCCGCCGGCCGCACCCTTGCCGACACCCTCGCCGAGAAAAACATCGCCACCATCGCCACGCCCGGCGCCGCCCAGACCATCGTAAAGACCCGCGTCATGGTCCAACGCCAGCAACTCTGCCGGCTCGACCGCGAATCCCCGCCCTCCGCCTACGCCGTCACCGCCGCTCAAGCCGAAACCCTCTTCGCCAAGGCCATCCGCGCCCACGACGCCGTCATCTTCTCCGACTACGCCAAAGGCGTCCTCTCCGATGTCCTTGTCGCCCGCGTAACCGCCCTCGCCCGCGCCGCCGGCAAGTTGATCGCCCTCGACCCCAAGCCGAAGCACGCCCTCGCCTTCCACGGCCTCGACCTCATCACCCCCAACAAACGCGAAGCCCTCGAACTCGCCGGCATCGTCCCCGTTCCCGGCGCGCCCTTCCCCGCCGCCGCCGTCTGCGCCCGACTCCACGAGAAATTTGCGACCAAACACCTCGTCATCACCCTTGGCGAAGACGGCATGTTGCTCGGCACCGACGGTAAAATCCTCAAGACGATCCCCACCGCCGCCCGCGAAGTCTACGACGTCTCCGGCGCCGGCGACACCGCCCTCGCCGCGTTGGTCCTCGCCCTCGCCGCCGGCTCCTCCCTCGAAACCGCCGCCCACTTCGCCAACGCCGCCGCCGGCGTCGTCGTCGGCAAACTCGGCACCGCCACCGTCACCCCCGCCGAACTCAAAGCCTACATCAACCGCCGCTGATCCGTGGAAATCGAAAATCAAGAATCCGGAATCGAAAATTCTGCCAAAGCCCTCTTCCTCGACCGCGACGGCACGCTCATCATCGACAAGCACTACCTGTTCGACCCCGCGGGCGTCGAGCTGATCCCCGGCGCTCGCGACGCTCTGCAGCAAGCCCACGCCCTCGGCTACAAGCTCTTCATCCTCACCAACCAGTCCGGCATCGGCCGCGGCTTCTACACCCTCGACGATGCCGTTCGCGTCAACGCCCGCATGGAGGAACTCCTCGCCCTCCACGATTCCCTTTTCACCGGGATCTGCATCGCGCCCGAAGCGCCCGACCAACCCTCGCGCTACCGCAAGCCCTCGCCCGCCTACATCCACGAGATGATCGCCGCGCACGGCCTCGACCCCGCCCGGTGCGCCATGGTCGGCGACCGCGCGAGCGACGTCCAAGCCGGCCTCGACGCCGGCATCCGTGCCATCGCCGTCTGCACCGGCGAACTCACCGTCGACGCCTGGCTCGCCCTCGGCCTTCGCGACGTCGAGATCCACCCCGACCTCGCGAGCTTCACCGCCACCCTCTCCTGAATTCCGTCCACCCCCTGATTTCCTGAGTTCCATATTCTCTCTCCTTCTTCCGTTCCCGTTCCTGCTTCCCTGATTTCCACATCCAAAATATTCCTGACTCCATGCCCGAACTCGCCGAGGTAGAATTCATCCGCAAACGCTGGAATCCCGGCCTCGGCCATCCCGTCACCCGCATCCTCGTTCACGAAAAAGCCGGCGTCTTTCGCGGCACCGATCCCGCCCTCCTCGCCAAAAGACTGCGCCACGCCACCCTCGTCTCGTCCGCCGCCGCCGCGAAGCAGATGCTTTTTCGCTTCACCCTCGCCGACGGCACCGCCGCCGACCTAGGCGTCCACCTCGGTATGACCGGAGAGCTCACCGCGCAACCCGCCGGCTACACCCCGCTCAAGGCCGACCACCTCATCCTCGTTCAGCGCGAACGCGCGCTGGTCTTCTCCGACTTCCGGATGTTCGGCCGCATCCAGTTCGCCCTCGGCCCCGACCTTCCCGCGTGGTGGACCGCCATCGCCCCGCCCATCCTCTCGCCCGCGTTCACCCCCGCCGCCCTCGCCGCCTTCCTTGCCCGCCGCGCCCGCGCGCCCATCAAGCCGGTCCTCCTCATGCAGGAGCGTTTCCCCGGCATCGGCAACTGGATGGCCGACGAAATCCTCTGGCGCGCCGCGATCCACCCCCGCCAGCCCGCCGGCTCGCTCACCGCCGCCGAACAAAAAAATCTCTATCGCGAAATCCGCGGGGTCGCCCGACGCGCCCTCTCCACCATCGGCGAAACCCTCGCCGACCCGCCCAAATCGTGGCTCTTCCCCCACCGCTGGGAAGACGGCGGCCGCTGCCCGAAAACCAAGACGCCTCTCGCCCGCGCCGACATCGGCGGCCGCACCGCCTGCTGGTCCCCCGCCCGCCAGAAACTCCACCCGTGATCGTCCCCGGCTCGTTCCCTCAATCTTTCTCTTACTCTTTCTCGTTCTCTTTCTCGTTCTCCGCCTCCGATTGTCCCTCCGCCTCCGATTCCCTAACCCCGCCTTCCGGCCGTCTCGCCCCGCCCCGTTGACATAGCCAACTTTCCCGGGGAACCTAGCCACATGAACGTCAAGACCGCCGACCTCAAAAACAACCTCAGCAAATACCTCCGCCGCGTCCGCGCCGGCAAAACCTTCACCGTCTTCGACCGCGACACCCCCATCGCCACCCTGTCACCCGTCGTCCCCGCCGCCACCGATGACGACGCCGCCTGGCAACGCGAACGCGCCGCCACCATCGCCAAATACGCCAAGGCCGGCGTCCATATCACCCCGCCTCTCAAGCGCCCGCCGTCGCCCATCTTCGCCGACATCATGCCCTCCGTCGCCCCCGACGGCCGCACCGACATCAAGACCATCGATCTCGTTCGCGGCGGCCGCGACTACTGATGCAAGCCTACTGGGATGCCAGCGCCGCTCTCGCACTGGTTTTCGAAGAAATTCATTCGGCGTCCGCCCGCAAAGCCCAGACGGAGTTTGCCGTCATGACCGCGTGGTCTTGGACGCGAGTCGAGATCGAGGCCGGTGCCGCCCGCCGCGACCGTCGCGGCTCACGCCGGGCCGCCATCGCCGCCATGCTCTCGCGCATCACTTGGCTGAAATTGGACGAGCAAGATTACCCCGCCATCATCACGCTCAATCAGAGCCTCCGCCTCCGCGCAACCGATGCCGGCCATCTCTTCTGCCTTCGCCGCATTCACCAACTCGATCCCTCCGTCGCGCTCGTCTGCTTCGACGCCGAACTCTGCGCCGCCGCCCGCGCCGCCAAGCTCCGCGTGTGGTCCCCGCGCTGATGCCCGCCCGCCAAAAACTCCCTTCACGATAGTCCTCCGCTCGTTCTCTTAATCGTTCTCTTTCTCTTAATCTTTCTCGTTCTCCGCCTCCGTCGCCTCCTCCTCCGTCGCCAACCTTGCCCTCTCCCGCCAAAAAAATCCGTCTCGACGAACTCCTTGTCACCCGGGGCCTCGCCGCTTCCCGCGCGCAAGCCAAGGCCCTCGTCATGGCCGGC
>JBDNFZ010000599.1:0-2443 GCA_041689555.1 Opitutaceae bacterium
TCGCGCTGCACCAAGTTCCCGAAGTGCTCGGGATCGGTGGTGGGGAAAGCAACCCCGGGGCCGCCCCACGTCGTGCTCGCGGCGCGCGGGGTGTTTTTGTATTTCTCCCAGACCGGCAGGAGCTTTGCGATCGTCGCCTTGGCGTAGGGGGCGAGATTGGACACGATGGTCTCCTGTTTGGCCAAATTGAAAGCGATGCGCCATTGTCGGGTCGGGTTGTAAACCACTTCCAACTCGATGCCCTTGGAGACGAAGTCCTGAGTGTCGGAAAAGGGCGGAAGGACGCTCTCGGTGTTGCTGTAGACCCCCGAGGTAGGGCTGATCACCCGCTGCCAGTTCAAAAGTGTCTTGGTTCCCGGAAGGGTGTCGAGCAGTTCATTGATGTCGTTGATGCGGTCAAACTGAGGCGTGGCGTTCGACTGCTGATTCCAAAAACTCGCAATCTGGCGGTAGAAGTTGTTGACGGCATTGCCATAGGTGCCGCTGCGACCGGCGTTGTCCTGGGTGGTTTCGAATCGGTTCACCCGCAGGACGAGTTTCTCGCGGAAGAGCGAAAGGCTGAGGCCGAATTCGTCGGTCTTGCCCTTCGGTGCGGGAACGGCCTCGTTCTCCGCCGAGATGCGGCCGGCGTCAGGCGTAAAGTTCTGCGACTTGCTCATGAAAACGCTGGCGTCGGTGCCCTCGGGCAAGCGCACGAGTTTCTGCGGCCAGCGAACCACCGCACTGTAGCTGCGCGTCTGGCCCTGGGTGTTGAGCGGCGGCGTTTTCTCGAAGGCATAGTCGGTCAGAAACATGCGGGCCCGCGTCGGATCGGTGGTGTAGCTCCGCGCGGGAAACACCCGGAGATAGTCCCGATCCTTGCGCCAGCCGACCGTCGTGATCACGTGATCCGCCAGCCAGTAGCTCTGCAGCACAAAGGCCTCGGACTTGATGCGTTCACCCCGGGCCCGGGCATCGTTGATGGTCTCCTCCAAGTTGGTCTTCGTCGTGACGAGATTGCCCTGCGTGAGCTGGCCGTTGACGAGGCCGAGCGGCGCCGAGAACCAGGTGGTGTCGAAAACCTGGCCGCCCGCCAGTTGCTTGATGCGGATCGGCTGCAACTGCAGGGCTTTGCCGCCGGTGATGGAGTCGCCGAGGTAGATGATGGCATTGGGCAGGCGGTTGAAATTGGTGACCGCACCGATCGCCTCGGCGGCCTCGCCGAACAGGCGTAACCGGGTCGAACTCGTCAAATCGTGGAACTGGTCGTCCTGATACAGCCCGGTGAGGGTGTGGCGCCCGAGGATCTTGGCCAGGGTTCCGGTGAAATTGTCCTTAAAGTCGTGGCGAAGGAAGGCGGTGACGCGGGCGTTCGTGCGCTCGGATTCGAAGAAATTCAACTGAGCCGCCGAGGCGCCCATCACATAGGGGCGCCCGGTGTTGGGATTCGGGCGGCCGTCGGGCAGAGTGACGTTAGGATCGATGCGGATGTGGTTGCCGTTACCCTGTGAAAAGAAGGCGTTGTTGGCGTAGCGCCCGAAGATCTCGGAATTATATACGACCTCGATGCCCGCCTTGTCGGCGCCGCCCGTGTCCTTCCACGCGGTCTGGCTCAGGGAAATGTTGAAGGTGCGGAAATCATCCTTCTGGACGGAGGTTTCATCGATCTGGCGCTTGTTGAAAGGAAACGCGCCGTAGTCGGTAAAGCTCTGCATTTTCTGACCGGCCGGGCGAATGCCGCCGGGAAAGAGCGCTGCGGAGATACCGCCCTCGCCAATGTTGAAGGTCTCGTAGAAGGCGATGGCATCGCTCGCGGAGTCCCGGTTGACCTGCGGATGGAACAGACTGTTGCGGATCGTATTCGCGGTGGGTGCGGTCGCCGAGCCCGTCGAGCCGATTTGGCTGCGAACACCCAAGCCCGGTCCGGAGCCATAGGTGCCGCCACGCTCGTAGGGGATAATCAAACCGCCAAAAAGCTGGGCGCTGCCGATGCCCATCGCGCTGCGGACGGCGGTGATCGCGGCGCCGCCGGCATCGGTGGTGGAGGCGAGAGGATTGAGCGCCGGATCATCGTAAAACGCCCAGTTGAAGGTCGGACGACCGGCGGCATACCAATACTTGTTGATGCTGTCGAACGGCAGGACGGTGATCGGCCGATTGGCGCGGGTGTTGCCGGTTTCGAAGTTGGCGCCGAGCATCGTGGAAGCAAAGGGCCGGTAAACAGCCGTGCCGAAGAGTCGCGACTTGTCCTCGTAGGCCGGCCGCTGATCGTAGTTTTCGCGGTCGTCGAGGGCGGCAATGCGGAAGGCGAGCTTGCCGCGTATCAGCACCTGGTTCGTGTCCAAAACGAAGCGGCTGCTTTCATTGTCGCCGAAGCGGTGTTCAACCGTCGTCTTGGCCTTATTGACGTTTGCCGCGATCAGGGAGTTTTCCACCACGCCGGACGGGCTGCCCATGCCGAACA
>JBDNFZ010000600.1:0-10038 GCA_041689555.1 Opitutaceae bacterium
CAGCGCACGCCTTCAGGCCACCGCAAGCGCACAAGATAAGCCCGGCAATCATCCTCGCTTCTGAACTGGTCACGAAACTCCATCACTGTTTGAGGGTAGTCGGCCATACGCTGCCACGCTGCTTTCGACCGCTAGGGGAATTAAGTGCATACCTAGATAGTCCAAAGGATTGGCTGCATACGGGTCGAGGCCGCGGGCGACCGCATCGTTCGACGCCAAAATCGCAAACGTATCGAGGAACCAAACCCCGTAGTGCCGCAGACCGACAAAGCGGTAGAGCTCGGGAAAGAGCGCAAACATTCCGAACCAACCCGCCACCAACGCGACCAACCACCCGCGCGGCTTTCTCAAAATCGATCCCGTCATGGCGACGGCCCTGTCGAAGTTTTCTCCGCGATCGGTGCCGGCTTGAACAAATCACCGTCCGTTCCGGCGGCGGCGGGCGGCGGTGTGCTTACCGGCGGTGCCTTTATCCGCACCAACCGGCTGAGCCGCGCCCAGCGGTTGCCGAAGCGCCGTTCCCCGATGGTTTCCAATTCAAATTCGGGCGGCATGAAATCAAGGGGATCGATCCCCATGTCCCCCTGTTCGGTTGTCGGGCGCAGACCCTGGGCAATGATCACCTCCCGGAACGTGCCTTGACCGAGATGATAACTGATCTGCGGACCCCGTTGCCGGCCGACCGAATTGATCAGGCTGGGAATCCGCCACAGCACAAACGGGATGGTGGACTTGTTGGTCAGAAAAAGCAGGGGGCCGGGCCGGGATTCGAGCACGGAATGCTCCCAGGTAATCTCCTGCATCAGCACATTCTTCTCCGTGTAAAGCCGCCGCGACATCGCGGGCAAGGCCCCGACGAGGAGCCAGACCACCAGACCCGCTGCCGCCCACCGCAGCGCCGGTTGCCGTCGACCTCCGGCCCGGTCGGCAAAGACCGCGGCGACGATCGCGAGCAGAAGGCAACTCGGCAGGGCAAAACGCGAGGCGATGACGTCATCGAGCCGGCTCCAGTAGTAGAACATCAACAC
This sequence comes from Opitutaceae bacterium, assembly GCA_041689555.1. Lineage (GTDB taxonomy): Bacteria > Verrucomicrobiota > Verrucomicrobiia > Opitutales > Opitutaceae > Tous-C4FEB. The sequence continues at coordinate 1,029 of JBDNFZ010000600.1, forward strand.
GCCGAGATTGCCGGCGGCTCCCGCACCGAAAGCCAGCAGGACCACCGGTGCCGATCCGAGTTCGGCCCGCGGATGCGCGCGCGCCCAACGCCAGCCGGCATAGACCGCCCAAAAAATCCCTACCAGCCCGAACGCGGAAAGATACCAGGAGTTCGCGAGATTTCCGGAGACATCGAAAAAAAAGTTCCATGCTCCCGTGAGATTACCCGGCAGGTATTCGAAACTGAAGCGGCGGGTTTGCCCCTCCTGCAATTGCCACAGCTGCGGCGTCGCCGAGAGCACGCGGTTATGCCAGGCATAAGGCACCAACAACAACGGCGCGATGATCGCCGGCCACGGCAAGACCAGCCGCCCGGCCCGAAACCAACCGAGGACCAGGACCAACGCCGCCGGCAGCACATAGATCACCGATTCATAACGGCTCTGCGCGAGCAAAACCGCCGCGAGCACCAGCGCCGCCGCCCGGTCGTTGTCGGGTGCGCGGAGATAAAGCACCCCCAACGCGGCGGTGAGGGCGATCATCACGAGATTGTGCAATTCCATCCCGGCTCCGGTCGCGTTCTGCCCGAGCAGCGGCAGCGAAGCCATCAAACCGACGGCCAACAACGCGGGCCCGCGCGCGACCACCGTGCGCGACAACCAGTAGACCAACGGCAGGAACGCGACGGCCAAGGCCGAATTGACGATGAAGATGTTCGCCAGCCGGTAACCGGCAAGATCGTGCAACAACGACACCAAGAAAGCGAAAAAATAGGGCCGCTTATCCATGAACGAGTCGATCGGCACCCAGGAGCCGGCGATCTCGTAGGCGCGAAACATGGCCCCGTATTCCTTCATCGCGTGCAGCTGAAACGCGGTGCCCTGCAGCACATATTCGTCGAACAAGATCTTGTGCTTGTAGCCGTCCGACCAGAGGACGAAAAGCGATGCCGCGATCAGGCAAAGTCCCGTCCGGCCGGGACGACGCAGCCAGCCCCTCCAGACCTCCCGCCGAGCGTCCGCCACCCTCCAAACGTAGACGACAAACAAGCCGAAGACCGCCCCGATATAGTGATACCCGCCCTGCCGGATAAACGACTCCAACCCGGAAGGACTGAAGGCTACGAATCCCACCAAGACAGCCAGAACACCGCACCCCGAGACCGCGGCAATTCTCAGACGCTGCTCGGTCGAGCCGAAGAGGTTTGCGAGCACGAGACGAGACGCTGCGGGTTTCAATCGGAGGAGAATTCCCGTGGACCGGGCCGGCCGGGAATCAAGGGAGTTGTTTTAGAAAATTCTCCAGATACGCGCGGCGCAGGCGCTCGATCTCGGCCCGATCTTTGGTCACGACCGGCTCGGCGGCCGGCGGTTGGCTGGAGCCGCCCGAGGCGGTCCTGATCGCCTTTACCCGACTGATCCGGGTCAGGGTCAAGGTCTGCAAGCGCTCTTCGCGCACCGGCTCGAGCACAAAGTCGGAGCCCAATTCATCATCCTTGCGCAAAGTCAGCCGGCCGGTTTCGGGATCGATGTTGTAGCGCTGGAAGACCAGCACGTCGGAGAACGTGCGATTCCGCATATGAAATATAAGCGCTTCTGTCCGCCGTCGCGCTTGCATCACGGGGGTCGCCGAAACTTGGTGGGCGATCCAAAGGATCGAATCGTTATCGATCATCAGATAATCCCGGCGAGTTTGGTCAGCCATGAACTCACGGCGCCAAGCCGTCTCCCGGCCCGGCAGATAGTCCTGACTATAAGCGTGTGCCGCCATCGACGGGACGCCCAGGCTCAAGAGCGCGACTATCGCCACCACCAAGAGCCCGCGCATAACCCATACTCCCGCCAACTGCGGCAGCACCGCCAAGATCGCCACCACCATTCCTAAATGGGTCGGCAGGCTGAGCCGCCGGATTACGGGGTCATCAAATTTACCCCAAAAATAGCACATCAAGAGCACAAACTGCGCGGCAAACCCAAAGGCGAAAAAAGTCGTCGCCACGTCTATCGGCTTTGCTTGGTCGAGCCTCCGCAACCAACGAAAAACGGTCAGCGCAAAAAAGGGCACGGCGATTGTTCCCAGCGCAGAGAGCAGCAAAGAATTGGGTTGATCGGTCGGACGACCGAAAAAGAAGCCCAGCGCATGCGATAGATTATCGGCCAAATAATCCGGTGAAAACGGCGTCGTATAGCCGGGCTTGCTTCCGAGTTCCCACGCCGAGGACCTTAGATCGAAAATTCTGTGCTGCAGCGGATAATGGACCATCAGAAGCGGAGCGACGATCACCGGCCAAGGCAGGATGAGCCGGCCTTCGCGCCAGCATACCCACCCGAAGATCGCGGCCACCGGCATCAGGTAGATCACCGATTCGTAGCGAACCTGGGCCATCAACAGCGCCGAGTAGCAGAACGCCGTCATCGCGGCTTCATCCCTTCGCTGGAGTAGGCGGGTTCCAAGGAGAAGCGTGCCGAGGATCATCACCAAATTCAGCAGTTCAAACCCCCCTCCTGTGGCGTTGTGTGCCAACAGAGGCAGGCCGGCAAACAACGCGACCCCGAACCAACCTGCAACCCGCCCCGCCAGCAACCTCCCTGTGTAATTTACCAAGCCCAAGAAGACGAACGTGAGCATACCGTTCAAAACAAACGCATTGGACGGACGATACCCCGAAACATCATGGAGTAACGAAACGAGGAAGGGAAAGAACAGCGGGCGCTTGTCCATCATTCCATCGAGGATCACGAAGGCTCCTTGGATATCGTTACCTCGGACAGGGGTGAGCACCGTCTTGTCGAAGTGCATGCTCATGGAAGTTCCCAAGAGCATGATCTCATCCATCACGATCTTGAATCCAAAGGTTTCGTGAACCATCAGAACCGTCCCACCAAGCCCGACGACAACCAAGCTCACCCAATCAAACCGTAACCAATCGCGGGATTGCAGGTCACTGCGGAAAGACACCCAGAGCGAAGCGCAGAAAATGACGAACGTTAGCAGAACAAGCCAAAATCCAGCTTTGGATACAAACGTGATGGCCCGCTGGTCGGGAATCAGAACGAACCCAAGTAGCACGCTGAGTAAGACGCTAAGACCGGCGAGGAACATCCGTGGTTTCTTAAACCACGAAAATGGGGAATCGGACTGCATACCTGGAACGACAATCAATTAAGACTCTTCGATAAAGCCCCAAGTCTTTACTTAAACCGGTTTGGTCAAAAAAAAGCCGCCCGCAAGTTGCGGACGGCTTGAGATCAAAAGATCGCTCCGAAATCAGGGAGCGTAGGTAATCGTGCGCACTCCAGCGACGCCCAAGATGGTGATCGCCTCGCCTTGGGTGTAGCCAGCAGGATAGGTTTCGTTAGCAACCAAGTTAAGAGACTTAACGTAGTTGTTGCTGCCAACGAGGTTGTCGCGGGCAACGGTCGAAACACCGTTCTCGAGGAAGTATTGATCAGACGCAGCCGACAGTTGGCGGGCGTTGTTCAACACGGCCTTGTCCTGAGACGACTGCCGGACCTTCTGGAAGGCAGGAATAGCCATCGCGGCCAAGAGGCCGATGATGACCACAACGATCATGATTTCGACAAGGGTGAAGCCCTTGGTGGAGTTGTTGGATGTATGTTTCATATGTTTTTTTATTGTATAATCACCGAAACCAATACGGTCGAGCCGCCTGCTTGCTGCAAGGCTAATGAGCCTTTTGGCGAGGATTGCTAAATTTTTTACATTTTCTTGCTATTGGCCATCAAAGATTAAAGCAATACCCAAAGGCGACACTACTTACCTCGTCCTGATGATGCATTTAAGCTGGAGCTTTCTTCGATGATTTACTGGACGGCTTTGCCGGTTTCTTAATCACTTTCTTGGGCTTAACCAAACGTTTGGCTTTGGTTTGTTTCGGCGAAGCCAAAAGTTTCGCGACCGATACCTCGACCGCGTCCTTCCAGAGATTCTCCAATCCATAACGCTCCCGTTGGTCCGCCGTGAACAGATGAATCATGACATCGAAGGCATCGATGACCATCCAACCCCCGTCCTGAGGAATCTCCATGCCTACGATCCGCACTTTGGCGGAATCCAAAGCCCTCTCGGCTTCAATGCGCAACGCCCGCAAATGCGGAGACGATGTGCCGGTCGCCAAAATCAAGAAATCCGTAATCGAAGACTGCTCGCTGACGTCCATCACCCGCAGATTCTCTACTTTTTTCTCCTCGAGGGCTTGGCAACACAGCTTAACCACCGCGAGGGATTCGGTCTTGTTCAATTTCATGGTCTTTCGCGATACAGTTGGTTTTCGCGGATGTAAACAATCGCCTTGTGTGGCACGAAATAGTCGAGCGACAAATTTCGCCGGGTGCGCTCGCGCAATTCAGTCGAACTGATCGCAAGCAAGTGTCCGTCGCACCGCCTCAGACGCAGCCCGGGGATATCCGCCCGCGCCTTTACCGGATAACCGGGACGTTCCAGGAAAATAAATTCCACCAGAGCCGCCAATTCCTCGATATCTTTCCACAGGTGCAGCATGGGCAACTGGTCGCCGCCGATGACCCAAAACAGCTCGTCATCCGGGTATGTCTTTCGAAAGTGCCGAGCAGAATCGATCGTGTAACTGATGCCGCCCTTGTGCAGCTCATAGTCGGATATCTCGAAGCGCTGGTCCCACTCCACAGCCGCACGCAACATCGCCAGTCGATCCCTTGAAGACGACTGCGCATCTGCGGGCTTAAGCGGGGCCTGAGCGGCCGGAACCAAAATCAAACGGTCCAATCCGCACTGCTCGTAGGCATCTTGGGCCGCCATTAAATGCCCGAAATGCACCGGGTCGAAGCTTCCGCCGAGAAATCCTATTTTCACGCGCCGGGAACCTGAGTTTGCGCCCGTCCACCGGCAAGGCTCATTTAGATGAAGCCGCGCTCGCGGCGTAAACCTTGCTCTACTGCTCGCGATGTCCCAGCCCATGAAACTCATCTTTTTGCTCACGGTGTCCATGGCCTTCACCTGTGTTGGCTGCGGTCGGCGTGAAACCCGGGTCGAGGCAGGGAATCGCACTGCCGTCCTGCACGTGGGTTGCGGCGCCGAGGTCCAATATCTCGACCCTCACCTCGCCGGCGGCTCCATCGACCATAACGTCCTCAGCACGCTCTTCGAGGGCCTGCTCACCCTCGACGAAACCACGTTTCAACCCCGCCCCGGCATGGCGGAGCGTTGGTCCGTCTCAAACGATGGCCTCGTCTACACGTTTCACCTTCGTCCCTCAGCCCGATGGTCTAACGGCGATCCGATCACCGCGCGTGATTTTCTCTTTAGTTTCCGTCGCGCGCTGACGCCAGCGCTCGCCTCGGAATACAGGGATGTCTTCTACCCCGTGAAGAACGCCGAGGCTTTCGCCAAGGGCGAGGTCACCGACTTCGCCCAAGTTGGGTTTCGCGCGCCCGACTCGTTGACGCTCGAAATCACGCTCACCCGGCCCACCGCTTATTTTCTCACGCTCCTCCGCACCAACGCCTGGTTTCCCGTCCACGCGGCCTCAGTCGATAAAGCCGGCGCCGTCGCCGACCGCAGCGCCCGTTGGACCACGATTACTCCGTTCGTGGGCAACGGCCCTTTTCGCCTCCGTGAGTGGCGCAAGGACCAGCATCTCAGCGTGGAGAAAAACCCGCATTACTGGGATGCCGCCCAAGTTCGTCTCAATGAAATCCGTTTCTATCCCAGCGAGTCCCTGCAAAGTCAGGAGCTCGCTTTTCGCGCCGGCCAACTCCACACGACTTGGGATCTGCCGCTGAGCAAACTCGACGCTTATCGCGCCGAAGATTCCCCTGCGCTCCGGATCGAGCCCGTCTTCGACAGTTACTTTGTGCGCTTCAACGTCACCGCTCCCGCCTTCCGTGATCCCCGTGTCCGGCGCGCCTTCGCTCTCGCCATCGATCGCGAGGCCATCGTGCGAAACGTCCTGCGCGGCGGCCAGCTCCCGGGCCACGCCCTGACCCCGCCTGACATCGGCGGCTACACACCGCCCACGGGACTTGCGTCAGACCCTGCGGCCGCCCGGGATTTGCTCGCCACCGCCGGCTTTCCCGGCGGGGTCGGTTTCCCGAAGGTCGAGTTCCTCACGATTCCCCAGGAGACCAACCAGCGCATCGCCGAAATCCTGCAGGAACGTTGGCGCCGCGAGCTCGGGGTCGAGGTCGTGATCGTCCAAAAGGAATTCAAAATGTTCCTCGCCGCGATCAACGACCAATCCCGCGACTACACCTTTGCACGCGGCAAGTGGATCGCCGAATACCCCGACCCGCTCTCCTACCTCGCGATCTTCACCACCGGCAACGGCATCAACGGCACCGGCTGGTCCGACCCCGCCTACGACGTCCTCGTCACCAACGCCAATGCGGAACTCGATCCCGCCCGCCGCCTTGCCGCACTCCAAAGGGCCGAAGCCTTTCTCCTCGATCAAGCCCCCGTCGCCCCCGTCTATTGGGGCACCCGCACCACGCTCGTTCATCCCTCCGTCCATGGCTGGAAAAAGTCGCCGCTTGCCTTTCGCAACTACAAGGATGTCTGGCTCGAAAAGTAATCCCCACCACCTTCCGCACTCTGCATTCCGCACTCGCCATTCCGCATTCGCCATCCCGCATTCGCCATCCCGCATTCGCCATCCCGCATTCGCCATCCCGCACTCGCCATTCCCCATTCCCCATTCCCCATTCCCCAACCCATGCCTCCGCGTAAAATCATCATCGACCAAGACGCCCTCGGGCCCGCTTCCACGAATCTCCAGGCCATCGCGATGTTGCTCAACGCCCCCGACGTCGAGGTCCTCGGCATCTGCGTCCCCACCGGCGATCACTGGCGCGACCTCCAGGTCCGCCACGCCCTCCGCCTCCTCGAAATCATGGGCCGCACCGAGATTCCCGTTGTCCCCGGCGCCCTCACCCCGCTCGTCCACACCCTCGCCGACCAAGCCCTCTGGGAAAAACAACACGGCCGCCTCGTCTACAACGGCGCGTGGGACCTCGCCCGTCCCGGCCGCACCGTCGATCCTCACGCCGCCCCCGACCTCCCGGAGGGCAACCCTGCCACCGCGCCTTCCTCCGAACATGCCGCCAACTTCATCATCCGCTTGGCCCGCGCCCATCCCGGCGAGATTTCCCTCTGGTGCGCCGGCCCGCTTACCGATATCGCGCTCGCCCTCCGGCTCGAACCCCGGCTGCCGACCCTGATCCGCGAGCTCCACTTTATGGGCGGCTCGTTCCAACCCCAGACCGCCTCCGCCGAATTCCTCCACACGCCCCGTCGCGAGTTCAACCTCCGCTTCGATCCCGAAGCCTCCCGCATCGTCCTGCGCGCCCCGTGGGCGAAACTCACCTGCTCGCCCATCGACATTTCCCAAGAAGTCCGCTCCACCCCCGCGCAGTTCGCCGCCATCGCCCGCGCCGGCACGCCCCTCGCCGCCTACCTCGACCGCTTCGGCCAACGCGGCCGCCCCCTGTGGGACGAGATCGCCGCCGCCTCCTGGATCGACCCGACGCTCGTGACCCGCGCCGCCGAGTATTTTGTCGACGTCAGTCTCGACCGCGGCGCCGCCTACGGCGACACCCTCAGTTGGACCCCCGGCCACGAACCCGGCCTCGGCGAACAACGCGCCCGCGTCGAGCTCGGCCTCGACGTCCCCCGTTTCTCCGGCCTCCTCACCGACCTGCTCTCCCGCTAGACGCCCCGCCATGCGCCTGCCCGCCGTCTCCCTCCTCGCCGCCATCCTTGCGGCGCTCCTCCTCAACCCTCTCCGCGCCCAACCTGTGACTCCTTCATCCGCCCCCGAGCCCGCCGATCTCATCATCACCCGCGCCCACATCGTCACGATGAACGCCACCCGCGATGTCATCGCGGACGGCGCCATCATCATCCGCGGTTCGCGCATCGTCGCCATCGGCCCCACCGCGATCGCCGCCGGCTACACCGCGCCCAAGACCATCGACGCCGCCGGCGACCTCGTCTTTCCCGGCCTCATCAACACCCACACGCACGCCTCGATGACCGTCTTCCGCGGCCTCGGCGACGACGTCCCCGACCGCCTCCGCCGCTTCATCTTCCCCCTCGAGAAAAACCTGATCGACCGCGAGCTCGTCTACTGGGGCGCCCTCCACGGCTTCATCGAGATGGTCGAGGGCGGCGTCACCACCGCCGTCGATATGTATTACTTCGAGGACGAGGTCGCCCGCGCCGTCAAGCAGATCGGTATCCGCGGCGTCCTAGGCCAGAGCATTCTCAACTTCCCCACGCCCGACTCCCCCGTGCCCTACGGCGGTCTCGCCTACGCACGGAAATTCGCCGCCGAGTGGCGCGACGACCCGCTCATCACCCCCGCCCTCGCGCCCCACTCCCCCTATTCCCTCGATGCCGAACACCTGCGGCTCGTCGCCGAAATGTCCGAGGAGCTCGACCTCCCCGTCCTCATGCACGTCGCTGAGATGACCGACGAGATCGCAACCCTCCGCAAGGAACGCAACCAGACCCCCGTCGAATACCTCGATTCCCTCGGCCTCCTCACCCGCCGCCTCGTCGCCGCCCACTGCATCTTCGTCACCGACTCCGACATCGCCCTCCTCAAGGCCCGCGACGTCGGCGTCGCCCACTGCATCGTCGCCAACATCAAGTCCGCCAAGGGCGTCGCCCCCGCGCTCAAGATGCACGACGAGGGCCTCCGCGTCGGCCTCGGCACCGACGGCCCCATGAGCGGCAACACCCTCGATCTCATCGGCCAGCTCGGCTACGTCGCCAAGCTCCACAAACTCGACCGCAAAGACCGCAACGTCATGCCCGCCCTCAAGGTCGTCGAGATGGCCACGCTCGGCGGCGCCCGCGCCCTTCACCGCGAAAAAGACCTCGGCTCCCTCAAGCCCGGCAAACTCGCCGATCTCATCATCCTCGACCACAACGCCACCAACCTCGTCCCGCTCTACGACGTCTACTCCGCCCTCGTCTACGCCGCCGGTCCGAAGGACGTTCGCACCACCGTCATCCACGGCCGCGTCGTCA
>JBDNFZ010000601.1:0-3706 GCA_041689555.1 Opitutaceae bacterium
ATCTGCGCCACCGTCCACGCCCACGGCGGCCAGGTTTACATGGACGGCGCGAACATGAACGCCCAAGTCGGCCTCACCTCGCCCGGCCACATCGGCGCCGACGTCTGCCACCTCAATCTCCACAAGACCTTTTGCATCCCGCACGGCGGCGGCGGCCCCGGCATGGGCCCCATCGGCGTCGCCGCGCACCTCGTGCCCTTCCTGCCCGGTCACGTTTTCGCTGCCTCCGCCTCCGGCTCTCAACCTTCAACGCTCAACTCTCAACTCGGGGCCGTCTCCGCGGCCCCGTATGGTTCCGCCAGCATCCTCGTCATCTCTTGGATGTATATCCGCATGATGGGTCCCGACGGCCTCACCGAGGCGACGAAGCACGCCATCCTCAAGGCCAACTACATGGCCAAGCGCCTGGATAAATTTTTTCCCGTCCTCTACCGCGGCAATGCCGGTCTCATCGCCCACGAGTGCATCATCGACCTCCGCTCCTGGAAAAAATCCGGCATCGAAGTCGAGGACGCCGCGAAGCGTCTCATGGACTACGGCTATCACGCGCCGACCATGTCGTTTCCCGTCGCCGGCACCTTCATGATCGAGCCCACCGAAAGCGAATGTCAGGCGGAGATGGACCGTTTCTGCGACGCGATGATTTCGATTCACGGCGAGATGCAGGCCGTGGTGAACGGCGAGTCCGACAAAGCGAACAACCCGCTCAAGCACGCCCCGCACACCGCCAAAGTCGTCTGCGGCGACGAGTGGGACCGCCCCTACTCGCGCGAGACCGCCGCGTTCCCCGCGCCGTGGACGCGCACCGCCAAATTCTGGCCGAGCGTCGGCCGCGTGGACAACGTCTACGGCGACCGCAACCTCGTCTGCTCCTGCCTCGGCATGGCCGCCTACGCCGAAGCGAAGGCCTAGGAAAAGGGGCGCCTTGACGCCAAAGTGTAACCGGTGACACCTTCGCGACCGTGAAGACGATCTCGATCAAGCAACTCCACGCCCGCACCGGCTACTGGGCCCGCCTCGCGACCAAGACCCCTCTCATCATCACCGATCGCGGCGAGCAAATAGCCTCGCTTCAACCCGTGCCCGCAGCCGCCACCGCTCGTCCTGTCTTTAAGGGTCGCGATTGGTCCAAACTGCCCAGCAGCGATTTGGATTCCACCGTCTTCATCTCCGGGGATCGCGACGCGCGGTGATCTACCTCGATTCATCCTACCTTGTCCGGCTCTACATCCGCCAACCCGGCTCGGATGCCGTGGTGGCGCACCTCACCGGGAAGGCGTATTTTGTCTGTTGCGCGCACGGCAGGCCAGAGGTCGTTTCCGCGCTCAAACGCCAACAGCGCGAGGGTAGCGCCGATGCCCGGGGCGTTCGCGCCGCACTCGCGGAACTCGCGCGCGATGAATCCGCCCGCCTCTTGGCCTGGCTGCCCATCGAGTCCGCCCTGATCACGTTTGCCTGCGAAAAAATGGCTTCACTCCCTCCCGCCGTCTTCCTCCGCGCCGCCGACGCCCTCCATCTCGCCTGCGCCGCCGAGGCCGGCTGCAAGGAAATCTACAGTCACGACCATCACCTCCTCGCCGCCGCGCCGCACTTCGGCCTGCGCGGCCTCGACGTCATTTCCCCTACCAAGAAAAAATGAAAATCATCCGCCACCTCACCCCGGCCGGCCCTGCTTATGCCGCCCTCCAATCCGACGGCTCCGCGCGCGAAATCGCGGGCGACATCTTCGGCGACTTCCGCGTCGCCGACCGCGTTGTCATTCCGGGAAAAATTCTTGCGCCCATCGTGCCGACGAATCTCCCCTGCATCGGCCTCAACTACAAAAAGCACGCCGCCGAGAGCAACAGCCCGCTCCCCAAGCACCCCGTTCTCTTCATCAAGAACACCGCCGTCGTCCAAAATCCCGGCGATCCCATCGAGATTCCGATGAAACTTCCGAGCACCAAGGTCGACTACGAGTGCGAGCTCGCCGTCGTCATCGGCAAGCGTTGCAAAAACGTCTCCCGCGCCGACGCCCTCGACTACGTGCTCGGCTATACCTGCGCCAACGACGTCTCCGCGCGCGACTGGCAGCGCGACGGCGGCGGCGGCCAGTGGTGTCAGGGCAAGGGCTTCGACACGTTTTGCCCGCTCGGCCCCGTGCTCGTCACGCGCGACGAAATCCCCAATCCCAACGCCCTCCGCATCCGCACGCTGCTCAACGGCGAGGTCATGCAGGACTGGAGCACCGACGACATGATCTTCGACGTGCCCGCGATCATCGAGTTTCTCAGCAGCAGCAAGACGCTTCTCCCCGGCACCGTGATCCTCACCGGCACGCCCCACGGCGTCGGCTTCGCCCGCACGCCCCCGGTCTGGCTCAAGGCCGGCGACACCGTGAGCATCGAGATCGAAAAAGTCGGCACGCTCACCAACCCCGTCGTCAACGAGCCGCTATAATGATTCTCGCGCAGTAGCGCGACACCGGAATCCGGGGTGGGCAGGCTTCAGCCCGCCTTCGGTGCTTTGAAAAGGCGGACTGAAGTCCGCCATACTCCCGGTCACGAATCTTGCGGACAACTCTAGTTCGCCGTCGGCTCGATCCGCAGGAGCCGCCCGGCGGGCTCGTCCGTCAACACATAGAGAAATCCATCCGGCCCCTGCCGCACGTCGCGCACGCGCTGGCCGATCGCCAGGCTCTGCTGGCCGACGACCCGACCCTCGGCATCGAGGTCGATCCGCCGCACTTCTTTGCTTATAAGTCCGCCGGCAAAGAGATCGCCGCGCCAACCGGGAAACTTATCCCCGATGTAAACGAGCAGTCCCGAGGGCGCGATGCACGGCGTCCACACCACTTTCGGGTCGGCCATCCCGGGCCGCGAACGTTCATCGGTGATGGAGAAATACGTGTATTCGCGGCTGTAGGTCACGAGCGGCCAACCGTGATTCGCACCCGGCGCGAGGCGGTTCAGCTCGTCTCCTCCCCGCGCGCCGTGCTCGGTCGCCCAGATCGCCCCCGTCGCCGGATCGCGCGCAAGACCTTGGATGTTGCGGTGCCCATAGCTCCACACCGCCGGATCGCAGTCGTCGCGGCCGGCGAACGGATTGTCCGGCGCCGGCGTGCCGTCGTCGCGCAGCCGGAGCACCTTGCCCAGATGGCTCCGGAGATTCTGCGCCTGCTTGCGAATGAGTTCGCCATCGAGTTTCGCCGGCGGATTGCCACCGTCGCCGATCGCCAGGAGCAGCGTGCCGTCGGGCAACCACAGGATCCTCGATCCGAAGTGCTGCGCGCCTTCCTTCGCCTGCGAAACCTGAAAGATCGTGCGCACCTCTGTGAGCGCCGTGGCGTCGGCGTTCAACACCCCGCGCGACAGCTCCGTTCGATTCTCCGCTTTCGCGCCGGTCGCCAACGTGAAGTAGACGAATCGGTTCTCGGAAAATTTGGGATGCAGCGCGACGTCCATCAGGCCGCCCTGCCCGCCCGAGTAGATGGCCGGAACGCCCGCCACCGGCACCGCGACGAGCTTGCCCTCCCGCACCACGCGCATGGTCCCGCGCTTTTCGGTGATGAGTATCGCTCCGTCGGGTAACCACGCCATCGCCCACGGCCGATCCAACCCGGCCGTGACCTCGACCGAGCGCCACCCTTCCGCGCGAGGCGCTCCGGCCGTTGTCTTAATCGGCTGGGCGGGCAGCGCCGGCAGCAGCAACGCTCCCATCACGACAA
>JBDNFZ010000602.1:0-2646 GCA_041689555.1 Opitutaceae bacterium
GGCGGTAGGCCAGCTCGCTTGCGAGCGCTCCGGTCGCCGAGCGCTCGCAAGCGAGCTGCCTGCCGATGGAGGTGCGATTCTCCGCCAACTCGGAGAGCACTCCCGCGCGTCTCAGCGCACCTCGTAGACCTCGACCAGCGCCACGCCGCCCGCGCCCGCCGGCGAGGTTGCCACCGCCGTGTAGGCCCCCGGGTCGAGCGTGACCAGCATCGCCGCGTCGGCCGCTCCCGGCGCGAGGGCAAACGCGCCGCTGCGGCGCGAGGCGTCGCGGATTTCCAGCGCGTCGGCCGCGCCGGCCCAGCCGGCGTTGACGAGCAGGGTCGCGCCGTCGCCGGGCCGCACCAGCGCGAGGCGCACGGCGGGCAGCGCGTCCGGCAGGTCGAACTCCCGCAGCGCGGGGCCGATACCGCGGATCAAAACCGTGATCGCCGCCGACCCGCGCACGACGAACCCCGCGATCAACGCGCCGTCGCCCGCCGGCACCCGCGCCCGCGCCGAGAGATTCGCCAGCCGGCCCGCGCCCGGCCCGCCGCCCGCGTCGTAAATTTCGGCGAGCACGTTGCCGCGCGCGACGCGATCCGCCGCCGCCGCGAGGGCACCGTAACCGCCCGGGGCGACGACGTGCACGAGGGCGGCGTCGCGGCTGTCCGCCGGCACCGCAAACGCGCCGAGCGCATTCGCCAGCGGCGCAAGGAGGGCGGCGTTCCAATCGTCGTTGGCCGCCACCGGCAGGTTGTCGCTCGTGCGCAATTCCAGCACCGGATCGTTCAGAAATCCCGTGACGTTAAACTGCGCCAGGCCCGGGCCCGTCGCGCGCGCCAAAATCCGCGCCGGGCCCGTCCGCACCGAGAAGCCCACGATCAGCACGTCGGCGCCCGGCCCGGAATCGGCGCGCACGGCGACGTTGACCAGTTCGCCGGCCTCGCCCGGCACGACCGCGAGGGCGGCGGCGCGACTCGTGACGGAGCCGAGCGCGTTGGTCGCGGTCACGGCATAGGCGCCGGCCTGCGCGGCGGTGACGGCGGGCAACGTGAGACCCGGCTGCGTCGCGCCGGGAATCGGCACCCCGTTGCGCGTCCAGCGATAACCGAGACCGCCGCCGGTGAACCCGGATTGCAGCGTGACGAACGTCGCGGCCGCGGCCGTGACGTTCCACGGGGGATACGCCACGGCGGGCGCGGCGGTGACGGGCGCGGCGCCCGCCGGATCGGTGAAGAGCAGGGCGGAGATCACGGCGCGCTCGTTGCCCGCGTCGCCGGGGCGCACGGTGAGCCGGCCGCCCACCACGAGCGAGGTCGAGCCGCCGCCGTCGAGGTTGATCGCGCCGACGCAGCCGAGGGAGCGCAGCACGACGGCGAGGTCCGCGAGGTTGAGTCCGGCGGGACCGGGGGCGTTGTCTCCCTCGACGGCGACGGCGAGGACGAGGCCCGCCGCCGTGTGCCCGAGCGCCGAGCGCGGGCGCGAGGTGGTGTTGTTGATGTCGATCAGCTCCTCGGCGTCGCTGATCGTGACCGCCCCGTCTTTCAGCAACATCGGCGAGCCGCCGATCGCGTGTTGCATCACCCACGGCGCGCCACCGGCCGGAAACGCCGCGGTGGGCACCGGTTGCGGGGCGGCGTTGAGGCGGTTGGGGCTGGGGGCGGGGTAGGCGTAGACGTTGGCGTTGCCCGACCCCACGCTGTAGATCCAGTCGGTCGCCAGCCGCCCGCCCGCCGTGATGCCGAAGGCGGCACGCGTCGGGAAATAAGCGGTCGCCGCGCCTTGGAACGTGCGCGTGAGCGACTTGATATTCGGCGACAGCACGACGCCGCCGACCTGGACGTGGCTGAAGGATTGGTTGCCGCCGAAGTAGCCGCCGTTGATCGCGGCGAAGACGACCCCGGGTTCCTGCGCGGCCAACTGCGAGGGCGTCCGCAACGCGGGCGCGAGCACGGGCTTGAAGGCGACCGTCGGCGCGGTCGGATCCCAGGCGAGGCAGAAAATCTTCCGCGGCGAGGCGGGCGCGGCGGATTCCAGCACGTAAAGTTCCAGGCCCTGCGCGGGAAATCCCGCCATGAACTCCGTCGCCACGCGCCATCCGGGCGGCAGCGGCATGAGCCGCGCCGCAGTCTGGCCGAAGGCGAGACCGGGCGCGACCGCGGCGAAGACAACGAAGGCGAGGCGGCGGAAGAGGGTCATGGGCGGGAGAGACGGCTGACTGCGAAGAGCGGGATTGGGAACGCTACTTTCGGCGCGTTGGCGAGGCGGTTCGAAAGGCGGCGTGGTGCGGGCTTCACTTCTCAACCGGGTCGAACCCCGGTGCGCGCAGGCCCGTGCCGCGTTGATCCCGCAGCAAATCACCGAGCTCGCGCCGCGCTGCTTCGGCGGCGGCACCGAGGCGCGCGACGATCCCGGGGTGTTGCGCGGCGACGTTGCGGGTTTCGCCGGGATCGTCGGCGACGATGAAGATCACCTTGGGCGTCTCGGGCGCGGCCGCACGCGCGCTGACGACGGAGCACAAGGTCGCGAGGCAAAGGTTGAGCAACGTCTTCATAGCGGGGTGAAATGATCGGGGGACGGATCGGGCGGGGTTGCCGGAATTTGTGGTCGAAGCCCGTCGCAGCGTCGAGCGCCGAGCCGACCGGACCGCGCTCGGCACTTGCGACC
>JBDNFZ010000603.1:0-1580 GCA_041689555.1 Opitutaceae bacterium
TCGAACCTCGACACCTATCTGACGGGCCGCGTTCTCGGCATCCTCAGGCAAGAGGCCGCCCAGCGCGGCCGCACCGTGTTCTGCGTCCTGCACAACCCCGACTTGATCGAGCGTTTCGCAGAAGTGGTCCTCAGTTTCGATGGCTCGGGCGAAGGTGCGTGGAAACTGCGAAAGGTCGCGCGATGAGCACACCCGTGGCCGGCTCGCGACCGTCTCAACCGTCCGCGCCCGGCCTGCCGCCCGCTCCGCCGCAGCTCCCCAACCCGCGTTGGTATGAGCGGCTCAACGTCCTCACCGTTTCCCTGTTGCTCTTCATCGCGGCGTGCTTCGCGTCAACCCCCGCCCTGCGCGGTTCGGGGCGCGATCTCGACTACGCGGGCAACCTGAAACGCTTCCTCGGCTACTTCTTCCCGCCCGATTTTTCTGTCTGGCCCGAAACGCTCCGCGCCCTCGGCGAAACCGCGCAGATCGCCGTCATGGCGACCGCTTTTGCCATCGTGATCGCCTTGCCGCTCGGCGTGGCCGGCGCCCGCACCCTCGCCCCGGGCTGGATGGTCGCCACCGCCCGCATGACGCTCAACGGCATCCGCACCGTGCCCAGCCTGATCTGGGCGCTCATCGGCGTGGCCATCGTCGGCGCCAATCCGCTCGCCGGTGTCATCGGACTCACGTTTTACAGCGTAGGTTATTTGGGAAAGTTTTTCAGCGACGCCTTTGAATCCGTGGACATGGAAATCGCCCGCGGACTCCGTGCCATCGGCGCCAGCCGCATCCAAGCCTTCCAACACGGCGTCTGGCCCCACGCCAAGCCGCTGGTCTGGAGCTACGTGCTTTGGATGATTGAGTATAACCTGCGTTCCGCGGCCATCATCGGCTACGTCGGAGCCGGCGGCCTGGGCGTGCAACTGGCCGGCTACCAGGAATATTACCAGTGGGAGAAATTTGCCACCGTGCTTCTCTTCATCTTGGTTTTGGTCACCGCCTTGGACCTGCTCGGCGAGTGGATTCGGCAAAAGATCACCCGCAAGTTGACCCGCGTCCGCTCGTAAAGGGCTCCGAAATTGTCCGTTCAACCCGCGTAGGCCGTGAGCTTGCTCGCGCTTTCCCTCGGGGCGCCTGCAAGCGGGCGGCCTGCTTTTGCAGTAGCTCGGTCAAATTCGGGGATGAGGATATTGTCGCGCCGTTACCGGCTGTTTTCTACCACGTGAATGAAGCCGAACAATGGGTCGAGGTCGTGCGTATTTGGGACGGCCGCAAAGACCCGGCGACGTTGCGATTGCCGTAGGCGCTGCGCGAAAAACTCCACCACGTGCTCGCGCCAATGCACATCGACGCCGAGTTTGATCACCCGGTGCGCTTTGCCGCCCGGTGGGGTGACCCCGCCGCAGCTCGGGGGCGGGGGAACCGCGACGGGCGCGACGGGCGCTGTCGGGGCTGGTGGGCTGAACCCGGTCGCGGCCGAAGCCGGTGCGCTGGCGGGGGGATGATTTGGGTTCATGGCGACGGTCAGTTTGCGCCTCCTCGCCCGCCTGATCATCCCATGGCACTTTTTCGGCACTGACCTTTTTAGGCACTGCAGA
>JBDNFZ010000604.1:0-20767 GCA_041689555.1 Opitutaceae bacterium
AGAAACCATCCGCCGAAGGCGATCTCGTCGGGAAACACCGCTTTGTTTTGGATATCGTGCTCGGTGAGCAGATGCCGGCCCATGATGCGGCGGCTTTCGCGCTTGCCGGGCACCTGGCCGATCCAGTCGAGAGCGTAGTTCGCGGCGGCGTCGCGGGTGAGCGGATCGCGGTTCTTGATCCAATCCCACACGCCGAGGGTGTGGCGGGTGAGTTCGTGACGGATGTCCTCGGCTTGGTGGATGGTATCCCATGGCACGCCGATCTCGAGCCACCAGTAGCCGCCGCGCAGGTCCTTGGGTTTGCGGCCTTGCTCGTAGAAGTAACGGGCATCGGTGTGTTTCACGGCCCAGTCGGGCGGCGTGAACGGCGCGGCGCGTCCGATGTCGCGGGCGCGGAAATGAATCGAGTTGCCCATCGTGTCGCGGCTCGGCGTGGCGGGCGCGTGGGGCTCGCCGGTTTCGGCGCGGCCTTCGCTGCCCATCCGCCATTCGCAACCGGCGAGATCGGCCACGAGTCCGTCGCCGGTGCAATCGATAAACTGCGCGGCGTGCAGGACGAGCTCGAGCTCGGCATTGGCGACGCGGCCGATGACGGCGGTGAGTTTCGCGCCGGGCGGGCGCACGGCCGGGCGGTGGAGGAAACCGAAGCCCGCTTCCGCAGGCGGGGCGGTATCGACGCGGCCGACGCCGGAGAGCTCGACGGCGTGGAGGGCGGTATTGACGTGCAGGGTCAGATTGGGGGTCGTTTGCGCGAGGTCGTAAAGGACGAGATCCCAGACGCTGTTGGTCCAACCGTTTTCGAAAATGGTCTCGTGGTTCCGGGCGCGCTCCTCGATGAGGAACTCGGACAGGATCCCCGTCTCGCGTGCATAGGCATGGAAGGCGGCGGCACCGTGGGGCGTGACGCGGACCTCCGACGAACTGTTGCCCCCGAGGACGGGCCGGTCCTGAACAAGACAAGTCTTCGCGCCCAGCCGGGCGGCGGAGACGGCGGCGCAAAAGCCGGCAAGGCCTCCGCCGCAGACGACCACGTCGAAATTTTCATGGAGAGTTTTCATACTGGAGAGGGATCACGCGGCCGCGGTTGCCCACGGTTTTCGGGCAAAGCGCCGGAGCAGCAACCGCGCGACGGGATACAGCGCGACCATCGCGTAAAAGCAGGGCGCGTAGAAGTGGGTCGCGATGGTCCGCGCGGCGGTCTCGTTCAAGAGTATGCCGCCGACCGCGCCACCCGCCGCGATGAAAGAATACCGCACGGGATCGGTGAGCGGGCGCGCGAACATCCGGGCCCACAGCGCCCGCGAGGCCGGAATGCCGCGCCAGCGCCCGGCCTCGGTCAGCACGAGCACGGGGGCGATGGTCGCGCCCAGCGCACCGCCCACCGAGTAAAGTCCCACCGCGATGCCGCGGTCTTTCTGCGGGAACCACCGGCGCACGATTTTCGGCGACGCGGTGTAGCCGCCGGCCTCGCCGGGCCCGGGCAGAAAGCGACACGCCCCGAGCGAACCGAAGGATTTCGCGAAGCCCGTCAGCATGTTCGCACACGACCACCAGCCGACGAAGACCGCCATGCTCGCCCGCGGACCCAGAGCATCCCATTCCTCCCCGAGAGGAGCGAGGCGACGGTGCAGGCGATTAGAAAAAAGCTCGCGATGCGGCCGTAATCAGCATCCGAAAGCCGTAGATCCGCCTGGATGGTGGGCGCCAGGATCGAGAGAGCCTGCCGGTCCACGTAATTGAGGATCGAAGCCAGTAACAGCAGAACTAAGATCCCCCATCGGAGGTTGCGGATTTTCATCGGCGGACCGGTCAGCGCTCTTCCCAAAACTCCCAGCTCCCGGTCGGCAGCACCGGTTTGAGCAGGGCTCCGGAGCTTTCGCCGACCGCGACGCCCATCGTGTCTGCGCCGGCCGATTCGGGAGTGTAACGGTGGCCGCGCCACACGGACTGAGGCCGGCCGGTCGCGATACTGAAAGCGCGCTCGGCACCGGTGCGATTGGAGACGACGATCGTGTGTTTTCCGTCCGGGCGGCGAAAGGCGAGGATGCGCGCGTCGGCGTCGTAAACCGCCTCGTCTACCGCGACCGCGACGCTATCCCACGGGAGGCGTTTCACGAAGCTGCCCACGGCATGCCAGTTGTAGCGGTTGAACGTCCAGTGACCGGGTTCGAGGCCGGCGACGGCGCGCTCCAGCGCGAGCGCTTCCGAGCGGATCTGGATGGGGGTGTTGACTCCGATCATGGCTTTGAACGTCGCGGGATCGCTCGGCTCGACGAAGGCGAGGTGCGGGGCGCCGTGGCGCGCACCCTCGCGCCCGGTGTGCTCGGGAATCGCGACGGTTCCGGCGGGGAAACCGCGCCGGTAAACGCGGTCGCGGCCTCCGGCGCGACGCGGCGCGGTCGCATCCGTCGCCACCCACTCCGGGCCGGGCGCGTAGTCGCCGCAGTCCTCGACGAGCAGGTGGACGGTCACGGGTTGGTTAACGGTAAAATCATAGCGGAACCCGGGCCGGACGGAGTCGCCGCGCGTGGCGGTGACGACTTCGAAGGTGGCGAATTTATCGGCAAGGTCCGCCAACACGGGACCGTCGCGCCAGCGTTGGATCGCGTCGGGCGCCGCGGGCTGGCCCGGCTCCTCCAGCGAACGCCAGAAACCGAGCGAGTAGCCGCTGGCCTCGGCGTTTTTGAAAGGCTTCAGCGCGTGGAGCCAGAACCACGTGGGATTCCCCGCGAGCTGGAAGGAATTCATGATGTGCTGCACGGTGTTGAGGCAGCGCTCGGCCGTGGCCCCGCCGGTGAGGTATTCATACTCGTTTTGAAACCATGGGCGCGGCGGGAGCTCGGCGGTGATCCTGGCGTGCACTTCGCGAACGTTTTCCGAAGGCGCGCCGATCGTGTGCACGGCGTAGGCATCGACGAGGGCCGCCACCGCAGGATCGCCCATACCCGTCGCGATCTTGCGGGGGAACCCGTTTTCGGTATCGGCGAAAAGCAAAATCTTCGGGTCGTGCGCGCGGATGGCCGCGGCGACGGCGCGGTAAGCTTTCACATAGTCGGCCGCCTCAAAGTAGCGGCAGGTGGAGTAAGCGGAGTTCGTGAATTGCGGCTCGTTCTGGAGGCCCCACATGACGACGGGCAGACCGGCGGCCGCGAGCGTGCGGATGTCGGCGACATTGGCGGCGGCAAAGTCGGCGAGGAAGCGGTCCACATCGCCTTGGTAAACGGGGTCGCGTGCGAAATCGGGGCCGAAACAGCGCAAGGTATTCGTGCGATCGTCGGGGCCACGCCCGACGTAGGCGCCGTTCGCCTTCCAGAAAGGCGCGGGCGACCAGTATTCGAGGCAAATCCCCTCGACGCGGGCCTCGCGCAGCAACTCGCGCAGGTCGGCGAGTTGCTCCGGCCAGCGGGGGCGCAGGAATTTTTTCTCTTCGTCGAGCCCGCGCCAGTAGAGCCCGCCGGCGAGCCGGCAATAGCGGAAGCCCAGCAACATCTCCTCGGCGAGGCGGCGGCGCTCCGACGGCACGAGATCGTGAGGGACGGCGATACGGTTTTCGGGCAGGCCCTGATTGCCCGAGCCGATGGAGTCGGACTGGATCTCGAAGCCGAGCCCGCGGATGACCTGCAACGGCCGGTCGGGATGGACTTGGAATACGGATTCCGCCGCGAAACCGGTCGCCGCCAGCAGCGCCGGGAAGATCGCCCGGCGCGCGGCGGAGAGGGTGGACTTCATGCAGTGGAGAAGAAGGGAAAGGAGATTAGAATTTGGCGGAGATGGAGAGGCTGGTCTCGCGCGGTTCCTCGGGATAGAGCCGCGAGGTGGACGAAGCGAGGCGGAAGGCGTAGGTGTCGAAGACATTTCGCGTGAGCAGATTGAAGCTCCAGCGGCCGCGCACATAGCCGATGCCGGCGTCGGCGATGCCATAGCTGTCCAAGTAGAGCGTAGGCAGGGCGCCGATGCCGCCCGCCGGACGGCTGCCGACATAGCGGTAGCCGGCACGGAGGCTCAGGCCGCGCAGCGCGGGCAGCGGCACGCCGTAATTGCCCCAGAGGGCAAACTGGTCGGACGGAACGTTGTTCACCGGGAATTCGCGGATGCCCTGCGCGAGCTGCACCGGGCCCGCGGCGTTCTTGATATCGTAACGGGCGTAGGAGACGATGAGCTGGGAGTCGCGGGAGAGATTGATCGTCGCGTCGAGATCGTAACCCTTGTTCGCGATGCCGGGGACAAAAGCAAAATTGTTCGAGGGAACGGGCGGCACGACGCCGACATTCCCGAAAGGATTGTTCTGCACCACATTCGTCGTGGAAATCTTATAGGCCGACGCGGAGAGCAGCACGCGCTTGTTAAACAGCGAGAGACGCAGGCCGGCTTCGTCCTGTTTGCCCTGCTGCGGGCTGACGAAGAAACCGAAGGCCTGCGAGGCCGCCACCTGGTTGGGCAAAAAGGATTCGTTGTGCAGGGCGAACACGCTGACGAGCGGGGTGATTTTGTAGACTGCGCCGTAGCGATAGGTCCACTGGCTCGTCGTGAACTGCGTCGGGGCGAGGAACTGGCCGATCTTGTCGTAGCGCGCGCCCAAGGAGAGCTGAAGGCGGTCGTCGAGCAGGCTGATCGCGTCGAAGAGGTAGAAATTTTTATTGTAGTTGCCGCCGGGAGGGATCG
Source organism: Opitutaceae bacterium (assembly GCA_041689555.1). Taxonomy (GTDB): domain Bacteria; phylum Verrucomicrobiota; class Verrucomicrobiia; order Opitutales; family Opitutaceae; genus Tous-C4FEB. The sequence goes on from JBDNFZ010000604.1 coordinate 4,663, forward strand.
TGAGCCAAGGCACGCCGAAACGCATATTGTCATTCAGATCGGGACGGCGACCGGTCGTGTTGGTGAAGCTGGTGGTGACGACTCCCGTGGGATTGGTCGCAGGGTTGCGGATGTCGTTCCAGTTGATGTTGGAGATCGGCCGGAGGTCGGGCGAATTGACCCAGATCGCGTTTACGTTTCCGTTGGCGCCGGTGAAAGCCTGCTTGTCGGTGGCGGCGACGCCGGGAATGCCGGACTTCGCGTTGAAACCGAGGTCCGCGTCCGTCCCGATCAGGAACGTATGCTTGGCGGGGCCGGTGGTAAATTTACCGGTCAGATCCCACTGTGTGTTGAGGCTGGACCTTGGAAAATCATTGATCTGGCGGGCCAGACGGGCGGGAACCCAAAGACGATTGGCCGCCACGTCCGCGGCCGAGACGGTCTGGGTGAAGTTGACGGTGCGGCCGATGTTGGCGGCCGTGACGGGCTGGGGAAAATTGCCGCCTTGGATGTCGTTCAAGACGCGGAACAGAGCCGACTCGGACCAAGTGTAGTGGGCCCGCAGGGCCCAGGAGCCGAGGCGTCCGAAATCGCGGTTCAACACGGCGGAGACCTGCGCGTATTTGTCGTGCTGCTCGGCGTAGCCGAAGGTGTCTTGATAGGTCCAATCCGCCCCGCCCGGGAAAACGGCGTAGGGGAGCGGCGTCTGCTTCGGCTGGATAGAGCCGTTGGCCAGGCCGGTCACCACCGCCTGCGGCATGAGGCTGGAGTTGAAGAAGGAAGCTTTTTGCCGGTCGTTCTGCACCTGCGCGTCGATCACCAGATTCTGGAAAGGCTGGTAGGTCATGGCGCCGTAGAGCACGTCGCGATTCAGATACTGATCGTTGATCTGGTAGAGACTCCGATCCTCGTGCACGGCGACGACCCGATAGGCCAGAACGGAGCGGCCGTCGGCGGATTTCACCGGAAGGGCGCCGGTGCTATCCAAGGCAACCTTGTAACCGCCGCGCGCGAAGAACTGCGTTTCCACCGTGGACTGCCGACGAAACTGGGGACGCTTGGTCACGTAGTTGATGACACCGCCGGGCTGGCTGGGGCCGTAGAGCACGGCGGCCGCGCCCTTCACGACCTCGACCTGCTCGATCACCTCGACGCCGAGCGGATTGCCCTGCGAGGTCGCCAACCCGCCGACGCCGTTCCGCAGCGGGTTCTGCGCCGCGAAACCGCGGATGAGACCGGCGGCGCCGTTGAACTGGCTGTTGGAGAAATTCGTGTTGCTGTCGTAACGCAGCGCATCTTGGAAACTCGTGAGCTTGATGTCCTGGAGGAACGCCGCGTTGTAGATGGAGACCCGCTGCGGGATATTTTCCAACTGCTGGGTCACGCGGCCGAGCGCCGCCGCCGAGGTCGAGACATAGCCCTCGTTGGCGCTGGTGCTCACGACAAAGGGGTTGAGCACCACCGCGTCGTTCTCGGCTTTGGGTGCGGCGGTTTGCGCGAACGCGGAGACGGCCAGCAGGCCGAGCCCGGCGAGGCGGAGGCGGGATGAAGGAAACAGGCGAGCTTGAGACATGGGGATGACGTGGTTTTAGGGTTGAACAAACGCCGGAGGGGACCGCCCGGCACGGAACACCGATGCGAAGAACTTGCGCGGCCGCCAAAACAGATTTTACTGTAACCGTTGAGTAAATCTACCCCGAGACGAGGCCAAACCCTCCGCGACCTGGCCCGCGCCGCGCGCCTGAGCGTGAGCGGTGCCTCCTACGCCCTTCGCGGGCACCCGTCCATTCCCCCGGAGACGGTCGCGCGCGTCCGTCGTCTCGCGGAGAAAATCGGCTACCGGCCGGACCTCCGCGTGACTTCGCTCATGGCGCACATCCGCCGCCAGCAGCCGCCGAGGGAGCGGGAAACCCTCGCCTTTGTCTGGGTGAGCACGCACCGCGCGGAAATCTTCCCCGCCTATCACCGCCACTATTTGGACACCGTGCTCGCGGGCGCGCGCCTACGTGCGGAACAACTTGGCTGCGCTCTCGCCGAATTTTGGCTCGACGAACCCGGCATGACCCCGCGCCGTCTGGCTGAAATCCTCAAGACCAGAGGCATCACCGGGGTGATCTTCTCCCCCGCGATGCACGATCTCGCAGTGACGCTTGATTGGGACTGGTCGGCCTTCGCCTGCGCCATCATCGGCAACACCGATTGGCGCCCCACCCTGCACCGCGTGGGTCACCACCATTACCGCACGATGTGGCTCACGCTCCAGCGCCTCCGCGAGGAAGGGTGCGTGCGGCCGGCCGCCATCCTCAGTCGCAGCATCCATGAGCGCATCCACGGCGTCCACCTCGCGGCCTTTCAGGTCAATCACCCCGCGCCCGACCTAGCGGCCGAGCTCGCCCAGTTCGCGCTGCCGGAGCAGCGCGACGGGCTTCACCGCTGGCCACGCCGGCATGCACCCGACGCGCTGATTGTGGGCTGGCCCGTCGCGGCGTCCGTTGCCGCCGAACTCCGTGCCCTCGCGCCCTCGGCGCGCCGGGTCGTGACCCTCGACTGGCAGTCCGCCGGCGCCCTGCCCGGCATGGATGTGTGCAACGACATCATCGCTGCCAACGCCGTGGATATCGTCGTCGCGCAGCTCCACCGCAACGAGCGCGGCGTCCCCGAACATCCCGCGACGCATCTGATCGAGGGGATTTGGCGGGAATAGCACGTCGCGATTCACCCCTTTCAGGATATGTGCCCGGCCTTTGCCCAAGCGTGCGTCCTTGGCTACCGCCGCCCCGGCTTCGTCCATTCGTAGATTTTGATCGGCGCATCCGGCACCAGATGCGCCGGGCCTTTCTTGGCGAACGCGAGCCCCGCCCGGCCGCGACCTCCTGCCGTCACTCCTAATCAAAGAACACCGCCCGAGGACAAACCTTCAACACTACTTCCATGCCTCCAGGCCGGGCGTTTCCTTTAAGTTAGACTTGAACGGTGGTTTTGCTGAATCTGTTCCTGCGATGTTCAACCCCTCTCAACGGAAGACCGTCCTCATCCTGTCGCTCGCGCTGAGCTTGGCCATTTCCTTGGTTGCGATCACGGCGCAGGAGGATCTCCGCGAGCAACTCGGCCCGATCTATTACATCTTGGGGTTTTCCATCACCGGATGCGTCCTGTTGGTCCTCGCCGGCTACGTCTGGGACCGCTCGCTCCTCGCGCGGATCAAGTCGCTGCGGCAGACCGGCGCCGAACCCGCCGACTTGCCCGTCGAGGATCGCGACGACGTCGATACCGACGAGGTTCTCGGTCTCGCCCGGAACATCGAGCGGATGGCCCGGAATCTCCAAAACGTGGAGGCCAACTACCGCAACATGGTCGAGGATCAGGTCGATCTCATCTGCCGCTATCGCACCGACGGCCGCATCACCTTCGCCAACGGCGCCTATGCCCGCGCTTTCGGCCGCAAGCGCCCCGAGCTCGTGGGCGAGATTTTTCCGCTCTATTCCCCCGGCGCGGCGATCGGCGACGGGCCCTACACGTTCGAGCGCGAGCTCGAGCTCCCCGGCGGACACCGGGCCTGGCTGCTTTGGATCCAACGCCCGATCAAGGATGCCACCGGGATCGCGGAGTATCAGGTCGTCGGTCACGACATCACCGAACGTAAGGCGGCCGAAGCCGCGTTGGTTCGCGCCAAGGAATCCGCCGAGTCAGCCGATCGTGCGAAAACCGAGTTTCTCGCCATCGTCAGTCATGAACTGCGGACCCCGATCAATGGCGTGATCGGCTTCGCCAAGATGCTCGGCGATACGCCCCTCACTTCCGAGCAACGCGAATTTGTCACGATGATCCAAACCGGAGGTCGCGCGCTGGAGGTCCTCATCGCCGACATCCTCGATCTGTCCAAGATCGAAGCCGGGAAAGTCCGCATCGAAAACAACCCCTTCGCCCTCCACCAATGCCTTGCCGAGGTCTGCGCTTTCTTTGCGCCCAAGGCTCGCGACGCCGCTCTTGGCCTCGAGTTCCGCATCGAGCCCGGCGTTCCCGAGATCGTGACCGGCGACCAAGCCCGACTCCGCCAGATTCTCTCCAACCTGATCGGCAATGCGCTGAAGTTCACCGAACGCGGCCGCGTGACCGTCAACTTGAGCTGCGCCCGCGGGGAGCCGGTCCCGCCCGATGACCTCACTTATTCGCTGCGACTCTTTTTTACCGTGACCGATACTGGCATCGGCATCCGGAGCGACAAAATCGGCGATCTCTTCAAACCCTTCGCCCAAGGCGACGTCTCCCTCCAGCGACGCTATGGCGGCACGGGTCTCGGCCTCATCATCGCGAAGCGCCTCTGCGAATTGATGGGTGGCACGATTTCGGTCGAGAGCCGCTTGGGCGAGGGCTCGATCTTCCACTTCTCTCTTCTTTGCACCTATGAAAAGGGCGACACCGACCAGCCGTTTGCGCCGGGCAAACCCAGGGCCGGCTGAGCCGATTCAAGCCGTCGGCTCTCGGCCGTCGCTTGCTCACGCCGCGTCTTTCCGGACTTGGGCCGCCGGTTCACTCGCCCCGCGATCACATCGAAGTGTCCGTGAAAAAGTATCTCGTCCCGACTTTTGCCGTCAGCTTGGCCGTCATCTGCATGGCAACAGGAGGACACGTGTTCATGTCCCGAGAGCCGGAACCAAGTCGCCAACCCAGAAACATCCTTGAGACCAAGGGCGTCGGGGAGCTCTCGTCGTTTCCCAAGCTCCAGCCCCACGAGGTAACGCCCGGACCCGGCGGTTGGGCGGTGAGTTGGAACGGGCGGAACGGTGTGATCACGGTCGAAAGCGATCGGGACCTGCGGATCACCAAATGGGTCCGCTACCACGCTCTCGACCTCAAGTAATTCTGCGCCGGAGCTTTTTGCGTCCGCCCGCACCCGCTGAACGGGGAAAAAGTTTGGAGGCGCGGGCCGGAATTGAACCGGCGCATAGAGCTTTTGCAGAGCTCGGCCTTACCACTTGGCTACCGCGCCAAACTTTAAATCGCGCGCAACTTGCAGGGATTTTTCCGGTCCCGCAAGGCCCGAAATAAAATCGCCCATCGTCGCGCTTGCCGCCTGCCCCGCTTGGCCGCAAACCACAGATCATCCGCATGCCCACCACCGTTTTCACCATCGCCAACCAAAAGGGCGGCGTCGGCAAGACCACCACCGCCGTCAATCTCGCCGCCGCCCTCGCCGAGCAAAAAATCCACACCCTGCTCATCGACCTCGACCCGCAGGCCAACGCCACCAGCGCCATCGGCGTCGAGAAAAAGGAAGGCCGCAGTCTCTACGGCCCGCTCCGCGGAGAGGGCAACGCCTTCGAGATGATCACCCCCACCGCCTACGCTCACCTCGCCTTGATCCCGAGCGAGGAGGACCTCGCCGCCGCCGAAATCGAACTCGCGTCCACCGAAAACTACCTGCTCCGGCTTAAGACCATCCTCGCCCCCATCCGCGCCAGCCAGGGTTACCGCGTCATCATCATCGACTGCCCTCCGGCCCTCGGGATGCTCTCGATGAACAGCCTCGCGGCCGCCGACTTCCTCCTCATCACCCTCCAGTGCGAATACCTCGCGCTCGAGGGCCTCGGCCAGATCCTCCGCAACGTCGACCGGCTCAAGGCCGCCCACATCAACGACGCCCTCGAACTCGGCGGCGTTGTCATGACGATGTTCGACATGCGCACCAACCTCTCCCGCCAGGTCGTCGAAGAGGTCAAAAAACACCTGCCCGACAAGATCTTCGCCAGCGTCATTCCCCGCACCGTCCGCCTCAGCGAGGCCCCGAGCTTCGGAAAAACCATCTTCGCCTACGACCCGTCCAGCCCCGGCGCGACGGCCTACAAACAACTCGCCAACGAGGTCATCGCCCGCTTCGGCCTCGCCTCGAAAACGTAGCCCGCGGCGGACGGCGCGGAGCGAGTCTTCCACCGTCCGTCGCTTGCGCCCGATCGCTACCCGCTACTCACTATTCGCTCCTGATCCGAACCGTGTTCCCCGTCCTCGCCAAATACCACCAGTCGTTCCTCATCGGCCTCCAGAGTAATTTGGTCTACCGCCTCAACTTCGCGGTCCGCGGGTTCTTCTCCCTCTTTCACCTCGCCGTCGTCTACATCCTGTGGGGTGCCGCCTTCGCCACCACCCCGCTCATCGGCGGCTTCGATTTCAACCAGACGTTCACCTATTTTGTGGTCATGCTGGTGATGCAATTTTTCGTCGGCGCGTTCAATGAGGACTACCAGATCAGCGAGGAAATCCGCAGCGGTCTGATCAACCAGTTCATCCTCAAACCGATCAACTATTTCGCCTACCGCTTCAGCATCTTCGTCGCCGCCCGGCTCGTCACCGGGGCGCTCATCCTGATCCCTCTCGTGGTCGTCCTCCCTTTTCTTTACGACCACCTGACCCTGCCCACCGAAGCCTGGCGCTTCGCCCTCGTCGTGCCCGCGATGATCCTTTCCGCCCTGATCCAGTTCAGCATCGCCTACTGCTTCGGGATGCTGACGTTTTGGTTTCTCGAAATCCAAGGCTTCGTGATCCTCTCCATGGCGATCGAATCGCTCCTCGGCGGCCAGATGTTTCCCCTCGATCTGCTCCCGGGCTGGCTCTTCCGCGTTTCCCAACTCCTGCCCTTCTATTACCAGACGTATTTTCCCACCGCGATTTTGACCGGCCGTATTGATTTCGCCGCCACCCTGCAAGGCTTCGGCATCCAGGTGTTCTGGGTGCTCGTGCTGCTGGCGGTGAACTCGTTCCTTTGGCGCCGCGGCCTGCGCCGCCACACCGCGGTCGGCGGCTGACCCTGCCATGACGCGCTACCTTGAAATCTGGTTCGCCAGCGCCCGTTACTCGGTCACGCGGACGCTGATGTTCCGCTTCGACTTCTTCCTTTGGGCGGTCGTCGAACTGTTTTGGATGGCCGTCAATCTCCTGTTGATCGCCGTCATCTACGAACACACCGATTCGATCGCCGGCTGGTCCAAATACGAGATGCTGCTCCTCGTCGGAACGTCGCTGTTGGTGCAGCGTTTCCTCATGGGCTTTTTCTGGAGCAGCCTCTTCGAACTCGGGCGCAACATTAAGAGCGGAGCCTTCGACTTCTTTTTGGCCCAGCCCGGCAACATCCTGTTCATGGCCTCCACCCGGAAACTCGACCTCGACGGCCTGCTCAATTCCTTCGTGGCGATGGGCGTCGTCGCCTACTCCGTGCACCGGCTCGACCTCCATCCGAGCCCCCTCGATGTGCTGCTCTACGCCGCGATGATCGGCTGTGGCCTGATCATCCATTACAGCATTCTTGTCCTCACCATCTCGCTCACCTTCTGGCTCACGAGCGCGCAGGGCGTCGAGGGCAGTTACTTTACGCTCTCGGAGTTCTCGCGCCTGCCGAGCAAGGCGTTCAAAGGCGTCGCCAGCCTCCTCTTCGTCTGGATACTGCCGGTGGTCGTCGTGAGCAACGCCCCCGCCCGCGTGTTGCTCCACGGTTTCGAGCCCGCCTGGGCGCTGGGCCTCCTCGCCGCCACCGTCGCGTGGTTCGCCGTCGCCGTCTTTGTTTTCCACCGCGGTCTCCGCCGCTACACCAGCGCCAGCTCATGATGACCCCCGCCCTCCTCGCCCTTCAGGACCGCCTCGGTTATAAGTTTCGCGACCCCGCGCTGATCGTCCGCGCGCTGACCCATCCTTCGTTTCGCCCCGATCCCGCTACGGCGGCCGACCACAACCAGCGCCTCGAGTTTCTCGGCGACGCCATCCTCCAACTCGTCCTCACCGAGGCGTTGTTCCAACTTTACCCCGACGAGCGCGAGGGCGACCTCAGCCGCCGTCGCGCGACCCTCGCCAAGGGCTCCGTCCTCGCCAAGCTCGCCCTCGAGCTCGAACTCGATGCCTGCCTCCTCGTCGGCGTGAGCGAAAGCCGGACCGGCGGCGAACAACGCGCCTCCAATCTCTCCGACGCTTTCGAGGCCGTGTTCGGCGCCGTCTATCTCGACAGCGACTGGGTCACCGTGCGACGCGTGCTGCTCGGCGTCTACGGCGACGTGCGCGCCCGGCTCGTCGGGCTGGTCAATCAGCACAATCCCAAAGGCCAGCTCCAGGAGATCGTCCAGCCGCTGCACGGCAATAAGGCCGTGCGCTACGAGTTGCTCCGCACCGAGGGCAACGATCACGAACGCCTCTATCACGTGGAAGTCTTCTTTCTCAATCGGGCGCTCGGTCAGGGCAGCGGGAGTTCCAAGAAACTCGCGGAGGAGGCCGCCGCCCGCATCGCCCTCGTTTCGCTGAAAACCAAACCGCTCACCTGAGCGTTTCCGCCGCGCGCCGCCCGCGCGTTGCGCCTTGCCTTCGCCCGACCCCCTACCCGCTGTGCCCGAGTCCGCGTCGACCCACTTCAAGCTCACCGGCATCTGCCCCGCCGCGCGCGGGGCCGTCCTCGCGGAATTGATTTTGCGGCGCCCGGCCGCCGTCTGGCTGGTCGTCGCCGACGAACCCAAGATCGCCGAACAACTCGCCGAGGACATCGCCTTCTTCCACGCCTCCGGTGCCGGACCCGCTCCGCTCGATACGCTGGTTTTTCCCGAGTCGCAGCCCGACAGCCGCGACATGCGCGAGGCGTTTGCCGCTTCCAGCGACCGGCTGACGGTTCTCTCGAAACTCCGCGCCCTTCGCTTACCCTCGGGAGCCCCCGCCCCGGCCCGCGCCACTCCGCTCGTCATCGTCGCCACCCCCTCCGCCCTGTTGCAAACGGTGCCGGCCTTGGAAGCCTTCGCCGCCCGCGAGCTCACGCTGGTGCGAGGCGACAAGCTCTCCTTCACCGGGCTGCTCGAGACGCTCAACGCCATCGACTACGACTCCGAAGCCGTCTGCGAATCGCCCGGCCACTACGCCATCCGCGGCGGCATCATCGATGTCTATCCCGTCACCGCCACGCAGCCCTACCGGCTCGATTTCTTCGGCGACGAACTCGAGGATATCCGCGCCTTCGACCCGGTCACCCAACGCTCCGGCGAGAAAGTCGACCGCATCACCCTCGTCGCCTCGCCCCGCGTTAAACTCGACCCGGCCAAGACCGGCATCGCCGACTACCTGCCTGCGGCTTCCCATCTCGTGTTGATCGAACCCGCCCTCCTCGAAGCCGCCTTCGGGGCGTTCGCCCGCGAGGGCTTCGATGGTTTTGCCCCGCTTGCCGCCCGCTGCGCCGCCCGCTTCGGGTTGAGCGATCTCGACGAAGCCACCGGTCTCCTCGGGGATGACGCAACCGAGTCGACGTGGGATACCGAAAGCCTCGCCCATCACCGCGTCTACCCCAATGACGCCTTGGTCGCCCAAGAACGTCTCCAAGTCGAGGTCGATGCCCGAGGGCGTTTCCTCCGCCAAGTCGCCGCGTGGCGCAAAGCCGGCCATGTGATCGCGATCGTCGCGTCCAAAGAGGGCGAGACCCAGCGCATCCGCGAGATTATCGCCGAGGATACGGCGCTCGGCGGGCTCAAGCCGCTTTTCTTGCGCGGCACGCTCAACGAGGGGTTCAAGATCGCCTTCGCCGGCGCGCGCCCCGGCCTCACGTGGCCCGCCCTCGGCGCCAAGCCGACCGGATTTGTCGTCGTGACCGAGACCGAGATCTTCGGCCGCCAGCGCGCCCGTCGCGCCACGGGCGTCGTCCGCGCCACCGCCCAACGCGCGCAGATCGACCAGCTCCTCGATTTCGCCGAGCTGGTCGAGGGCGACTTCGTCGTCCATCTCCAGCACGGCATCGCCCTCTATCGCGGCCTCTCCAAAATCGACACCGCCTCGGGCATTCGCGAGGTCGTCACTTTGGAGTTCGATGATCACGTCACCCTCCACGTTCCCCTTCAAGAATCCCACCTGATCAGCCGTTACGTGGGTCTCGGCAAAACCAAGCCCCAGCTCGGTCGCATCGGTTCCGGTCGTTGGGAAAAAGCGCGGCAGGCGGCCGAGCGTTCGACCATCGACCTCGCCGCCGAACTTCTCCGCATCCACGCCGAGCGGGAGGCCCAGCCCGGCTTTGCCTGCCCGCCCGACACCGCGTGGCAACGTGAGTTCGAGGGCTCCTTCCCTTTCGCCGAAACCCGCGACCAACTCCGCGCCATCAACGAGACCAAGGCCGACATGGAGCGCACCCGGCCCATGGATCGCCTGATCTGCGGCGACGTCGGCTTTGGCAAGACCGAGGTCGCCATCCGCGCCGCGTTCAAAGCCGTCCAGAGCGGCCGCCAGGTCGCGCTGCTCGTTCCCACCACCGTCCTCGCCCAGCAACATCTCAACACCTTCCGCGAACGCATGGCCGGCTATCCCATCGCCGTCGAGATGGTCAGTCGCTTCCGCACCAAGGCGGAACAAAAGAAAATCCTCGAAGCCGCCGCCCTCGGCCAGGTCGATATCTTGCTCGGCACGCACCGCCTCCTCCAAGCCGACGTCAAATTCCGCGAACTCGGGCTCGTCGTGATCGACGAAGAGCAGCGCTTCGGCGTCAAACACAAGGAGGCTTTCAAACGCCTGCGCGCCACCGTCGACGTGCTTTCGATGAGCGCGACGCCGATCCCGCGCACCCTTTACATGGCCCTCACCGGCGCGCGCGACCTCAGCGTCATCGAGACCGCGCCGACCAACCGCCACCCCATCCAGACCATCGTCAAAACCTACGACGAGGCCGTCGTGGTCGACGCCGTCCGCCACGAGATCAAACGCGGCGGGCAGGTTTTTTATCTGCACAACCGCGTGCTGACGATCGAGCTGGTCGCGGCCCGCCTCCGTCAACTCCTGCCCGATATCACGATCGGGGTCGGCCACGGCCAGATGGTGGCCGACGAACTTGAGCGCACGATGACCGACTTTGTCGCGGCGAAGTATCAGCTGCTCGTTTGCACGACCATAATCGAGAGCGGTCTGGATATTCCCAACTGCAACACGATCATCATCGAAGGCGCCGATCGTTTCGGCCTGTCGCAGCTCTATCAGCTCCGGGGCCGCGTCGGTCGGTTCAAGCACCAAGCCTACGCCTATCTGCTCCTCCACCGCCATACCAAGCTCCTCGACATTGCCCGCCAGCGCCTCACCGCCATGCGCCAATACAATCAGCTTGGCGCCGGCTTTCGCATCGCCATGCGCGACCTCGAACTGCGCGGCGCCGGCAACCTCCTCGGCGCGGAACAAAGCGGTCACATCGTCGGCGTCGGCTTCGAGCTCTATTGCCAGTTGCTCCGCCAATCCGTCGCGCGCCTCAAAGGCGACAAGACCGCCGCCGCCATCCGCGCCGCCGTCAAACTCGATTTCGTCTTCGTCGGCGACGGCACCCCGCGCGACGCGCCGGCCCGCGGCCGCGATAACGGCAGTTACGCCGCGATCCGCGACGCCGAGGACGCCGCCAACGAAGGCCCCGCGCCCGATCCTATCCAGGCGCGCATCCCCGTCGCCTACGTCAACGAAACCCGCCTCCGCATCGACTTCTACCGCAAACTCGCCCTCGCCGACACCTTGGCTGCGCTCAAGGAAGTCGAAGCCGACCTGCGGGACCGGTTCGGAAAATTCGGGGATGAAGTCCGCGCTCTCCTGCTCGTCACCGAGATCCGCATTCGCGCGGAACAAAAGGGCATCGTTTCCGTCGAAACGGAATCCTCCCGCCTAAAGTGTCTCCGGCAGAGCGGTCGGCGCGACGACTGGGTGATGCACGGCACCCGGTTTCCGCGATTGACCGCCCCCCGGCCACTTCTACGTTTAAAGGAAATAATCACATTTTTGAACAACTTGCCGACTCCATGACGCTCCGCCGTAGTCTCTCCCTCCTCGCCTTTGCCTCGGCCGGTTTCACCTCGGCTTTCGCTCAAAACGACGGGCTCAGCATGCGTTTTGCCAACGGCATCGCCGCCATCGCCGAGGAAAAAGTCATCACCGTCGACGACATCCGCCGCGAAATCGCCCCGTTGGTCGCTCAAATCCAGCGCGACGCTCGTAACGAAAAGGAGTTCAACGAGAAACTCGAATCGCTCCAAGACAGCGTCATCCAGGACCTCATCGACAAGGTTCTCATCATTAAAGAATTTCGGAAAGAAAAGGACGGAAAAGAGGTCCGCAATATTCCCGGCAGTTACATCGACAACCGCATCGCCGATATCCTGAGCGAGCAATTTGACAACGACCGCTCCAAGTTCCTCGCCTACCTCCGCTCCAAGGGCTCCACGCTCCGCGAATACCGCAAGGAAGTCGAAGAGGACATCATCTTCCACTACATGCAGCAGCAGCAGCGGAAATCCCAGAGCGTCGTCAGCCCCGTTCGCATCGAGACTTTCTACCGCGAGAACAAGGACCGTTTTTTCCAAGAGGACAGCGTCCACCTCCGCCTCATTCAACTCTCCCGTGTCGACGGTGCCACCGACGCCGAACTCCTGACCAAGGCCAACGAAATCCTCGCCAAGTTTCGCGGTGGCGCCAAATTTGAGGAGCTCGCGCAAGAATACAGCCAAGACTCACGCCGCGCCAAAGGCGGCGACTGGGGATGGGTCAAACGCTCCGACCTCAAGGACGATTTCAAGACCCCCTTGTTTGCCCTCAAGCCCGGTGAAGTGACGGCGCCCGTGATGCTACCCGAGGGCTGTTTCTTGCTTTTCGCCGAAGAGCGTAAATACGCCGGCAATCAAGCCATCGACGAAGTGCGCGACCAGATCGAGCGCTTGCTCGTCACCCAAATGGCCCGCACCAGTCAGGAGCGCTGGCTCGAGCGCCTGCGTCGCAACGGCTACGTGAAGCACTACTGAGCGACCGGCGCGTCTCGGAGCCGGCGGTTGATCGCACCTGCATCTTGTAGGCCGCTCGTTTGCGAGCCCCCCCGCGCTCAGAGACCGGAGCGCTCGCAAGCGAGCTGGCCTACCGCCAATTCGGCAGATGCACCGTTGCGCGAGGGCCCGCCGTCACTTCGGTCTTTTCTATCGGCCTAGGCGCGGGCAACTTCCCGCCGTGCTCCCTCATCGGCTCTCCCGCCTCTACCCCCTTCGCGGGTTGCCCGGTCAGGGGCAGCTCTGGTCCTGGATCTCCTTCGACGTCGCGAACCAGTCCTTCACGCTGATCATAAACACGATGCTGTTCTCGATTTTTTTTCAAAAAGTCGTGGTCCGCGATCCCAGCCGCGACGACCTGCTTTGGACGCTCACCTACGCTGCGAGCATGTTGCTGGTCGTCATCGTCTCCCCGTTTGCGGGCGCCCTCGCCGATGCCCGCGCTTGGAAAAAGGCCGGTCTGCTGGTGACCGGCTTCAGCTGCGCGGCCTTCACCTGCGCCCTCGCGCTGATTCAGCCGGGGCAGATCGCATTGGCCATCGCTCTCTACATCCCGGCCAACTTCATGTTTTCTCTTGGAGAAAACTTCCTCGCCTCGTTCATGCCCGAGCTCTCCGAGCGTAAATATTTCGGCCGCGTCTCGGCCTTCTCTTGGGCCTGCGCCTACTCGGCCGCCCTCCTTCTGCTCGTCGTCACGGCCGGGCTCATGATCGGTCTGAAGCTTGAGAAGCCCGAGCAATGGCGGCCTATCTTCGTCTTCGCCGGGCTTTGGTTTTTCCTGATGGCGCTCCCCACTTTGATTTGGCTCAAGGAGCGCCCCGCTCCGGTCCGCGCTACGGCCCACCGCTTGGTCGTCGACACCGTCAAACAGCTTGGCACCACGATTCGCTAGGCCGCGCGTTTCCGCGACCTCGCCCTGCTCCTCGGCGCATCGTTGCTCTATGGCACCGGCATGACCGTCATCGTCATGTTCGCCTCGATTCTTGCGGCTGAATTCGGATTCAACGACGTCCAACTCGTCCTGTTCGTCGCGGTCATCACGGTCTCCGGCATCGTCGGCACTTTGCTGCCCGCGTTCTTCCAAGACCACTTCGGGCACAAGCGCACCACGCTCGTGTTGCTCGGCGTTTGGATTTTCGCCGCGCTCGGGTTCGCGTTGTTCTCGTGGTTGCGCTCCCAGGCCGCCGATCCCGCCGCCTTCCCGCGCTGGCCGCTTTGGGTTGTGGGCAACTTCATCGGTTTCGGCCTCGGCTCGCTCGGCGCCGCCAACCGTGCTTTTTTCTGCTACCTCACGCCGGCGAATCGCTCGGCGGAGTTTTTCGGCCTCTGGGGCCTCGTGTTCAAGTCTGCCGCTATCCTCACCATCCCTTTCGGGCTCGCCAAGGACACGCTCGGAACCACCGCCGCACTCCTCGTGCTGGCGGGATTTCTGGTCGCCGGACTTGTCGTCACATTCTTTATCGACGAAGAGCGCGGCCTCGCCGCCGCCCGCGCCGACGAGCCGACGCCGCCGACCGCGTAAACGTCAGGACTTGGCGGAGATTTTCTCCAGCGGGATCTTCGCGTTCGGGCACGAATCGACCCAGCGGCTTCCTGTCGGCCGGGCCCACTCGACCGCGTTCGCCAGCACCCTCCGCACGTTGGCATCAAAATAGGTGGGATAGGTTTCGTGCCCGGGACGGAAATAGAAAATCTTTCCGTTGCCCCGCGCGTAGCAGCATCCGCTCCGAAACACTTCGCCGCCCTCGAACCACGAGATGAAAACCTGCTCGTCGGGCGGCGGCACCGCGAACGGCTCCCCATACATCTCCTCGCGCAGGAGATCGAAACTTGCGCCCAGCCCCTGTGCGATCGGATGGCCGGGGTTGCAGACCCACAGGCGTTCCTTCTCGTCCGCTTCCCGCCAGGTGAGCGAGCAGTTCGTGCCCATCAGGCGCTTGAAGATTTTCGAATAATGACCCGAGTGGAGCACGATCAGACCCATGCACTCGAGCACGCGCTTCTGCACCCGCGCGACGATCTCGTCGCTTACGTCGCCGTGGGCCTTGTGGCCCCACCAAGTGAGCACGTCGGTCTCCGCCAGCCGCGCCTCCGTCAGGCCATGGTCCGGCTCCTGCAACGTCGCCGTGCCCACCTGCGCCGCCGGCAGCAACGCGCGCAACCCTTCCGCGATCGTCGTATGCATGCCTTGCGGATACACGGCGGCGACTTTCGGATTGGTGTGCTCGTGCACGTTTTCTCCCCAGACCACGACTCTCAGCGGCGAAATGGACATCGGCAGAAGAGGAATTGCTCCCCGCCCGTTCTTCAAACAAAAATCTGCCGCGTCGCATGCTTGACCCCGCCCAAAATCTGCAGCCCGAGAATCGACTTCGCGCCACCGCGTTGGGCGAACGCCCCCAGGAACGTCTCGAAAAATTCGGTGCCGCCGCCCTCGGCGACGCCGAGCTCCTCGCCATGCTCCTGCGCAGCGGCACCCGCGGGCAGGACGTCCTCACCCTGGCCCAGCGCCTCGTCTCCGAGGCCGGCTCCCTCGCCGGTTTGATCGGCTGGAGCGCCGCCGATTTTCGCCGGCTGAAGGGCATCGGCCCGGTCAAGGCTCTCCAACTCGTCACCGTCATGGAGGTCGCCAAACGCGTCCTCGGCCAACAGACCGGCGAAACCCCGCTGCTCACCAGTGCCGAGCTCATCTCCGCCTACATGCAACCGGTCGTCGTCGGACTCGCTGTCGAGAAATTCTGGATTCTTTGCCTCAACCGCCGCAACCGCCTCATCCGCCGCGAGGAAATCACCTCGGGCACGGCCAACAGCACGCTTGCCCATCCCCGCGAGGTGTTCCGCCCGGCCATCCGGGAAAACGCCAGCGCGGTGATCTGCGTCCACAACCACCCGAGCGGCGACCCGACCCCCAGCTCCGCCGACATTGTCATTACCCGCCAACTCCACGCCGCCGCCAAGACCGTGGACATCGCCTTCGTGGACCACGTCATCATCGGCCGACTTGGTGCCGATCCGGCCGGCCGCGGCTTCTACAGTTTTGCCTCCTCGGGTCTGCTCTGACCTTGTAGCACTGCTGGCCAAGGGCAGAGGCTTCAAGCAAGCTGCCCTTGGCCAGCGGTTTTGGGGAGGGCGGGCCGACCGGCCCGCCCTCACCGCCTGCGGTCAGTCCCGTTCGGACCTTGGGCCTTGGAGCCCGTCCCGGCGCAAGGACGACCGCAGGCCTGCTGGCAGTAACTCGAACCGTTGCCTGAGCGGCGGCCTTAGCCGGGCCGTCAGCTCGCCTAACAAGGAGGAGTCTGCCATGCCCACCACACCAGTCCACGTCGGAGTCGATATTGCCAAGG
>JBDNFZ010000605.1:0-8698 GCA_041689555.1 Opitutaceae bacterium
CCGCTCGACGAGGTCGGTCATCCGCTTTTGCTGCTCCGTCAACCGGTCCACCGCCGCCTTACGCTCCGGCTCGTCGTCGAGTTTCTTGCGCTTCGGGTCGTCCAGTTCGGCGATCCGGGCGCCCGCCTCGGCCTGCGCCCGCGCCAGCTCGCGCGCCTCGGTCCGCATTTCCCGGAGGTCGTCGGCAAACTCGCTCGCACTGCTCTTCCGCAATTCATTTCGCATCTCCTGCAGCTCCCGTTGGGCGCGCGTGCCCGCGGCCAACGCCTGCGCGACCGACCCCGTGCCCGCGGCCTCGGCCGCGCGCTTCACGTCCTCGCGCGTGCGCTCGAGCTGTTCCCGCTGCGTCTGCATCGTCTGATGGTTCTCGGGACGCTCCATCCGCTGCTGCAGTTCGTCCATGTCCGCGAGCATCTGTCGTTGTTCGTCCTGGAGGCGTTTCAACTGCCGGCGAACTTCCTCTTTCTCCGGCTCGGTGCGCGCCGCCTGCAACGCCGTCTGCAACTCCCGCAGGCGCTCATTCACGTCCTGCTGCCGGCGGGCCAGCTCGCCGAGGCGGTTCAACATCTGGTTCTGCTCGCGCCGTTCCGGGCTCTGGGTCGCCCGCGCCTGACGCTGGGTTTCGTAGCGGTTCTCCGTCTCATCGAGTTCCAGCTCGTCGATCTGCCCTTGGTTGCCCTGCTGGCCGCCGCCCTGTCCGCGATTGCGGTTCCTCGTCACGTTCGTCTCCCGCGCCTGGAGTTTTAGCAGCGCCTGATACGCCGCCTGCTCCGCCGTCAGAGCCGACGTCAGGGCCTCCGCCTGATTCGCCGCACGGTCCAGTTGGGCCTTCGCCTCGGTCATGCTCCGCATCACCGCCGACCACAGCGGCAGGGCGCGTGGGGAACGACTCTTCCCCGCTTCGGCCTCCGCCTGTTTCAACGCCTGTGCCTGCGAATCCGCTACCACGCCGATGTCCTTGGTTTTCTCCGCCGCCGCCGGCATCCGCGACAACTTCCACGTCGCGTTGATAATCTGCTTTTGCAGCTCGACGAGTTTGCGCGTCTCTTCACTGGACTGCGAAGCCCCGTCCGGCGGCTCGCCCTGCATCTCGCGGCTCTCGCGGAAAATCTCCTCGAACGGCCTTACTTCCGCGAAAAACAAATCCGTGCTCGTGCGGCGCGTGAGGCCATCCGGCCCGATGTCGTCCGCCCACAGATACCATGCGACGAGGTCGTCCGGCTTCACCCCGAGGTCCTCCAGCCGCACGAGTTGCGTGAACGTCCGCTTCTCTTTCGCGGCGGCGTCCCGGCCCAGTTCGATGAATTTCGTTTCGCGACCGGATGCCGTGTAGGCGAGCCCGTAGGCTTTCGCGCCGAAGTCGTCCCAGACCGTGCCCTCAAACGCGACCTCCTCCAACGCCGACGGGCGCACATCGCCCCGCGGGCTCACGAACTTCAGTTCCGGCGCCCGGTTGGGCAGCACCTCGACCACCAGCGGCGCCGCCGGTTTGCTGATCCGCCCCGTCGCATCCACGAGTTTGACCTCGTAGCTCTGGCCCGTCTGCGGCGTCCAGCCCGCGAGCGTCGCCACCGCCTGGCCGGCGGAAACCGCCAACGCAATCTCCGTCTTCTCCCGATCGCGCGCGATCAAGGTAGCGGATGCCACCGGCTTGTTGAGTTGGAGCGTCCACGTCATCTGCGTGCCTTCGACGGCGCTCGCGCGGCGGGTGTCTTCGATGCGTCTCGGCGGCAGCCCGGTATAGGCGGGGAAGGTCAGCTCGACATCCGCCTTCACCAGCCGCGGATACTCAAAAACCGTCGCCTTAAAATCCCGCGAGCGTCCGCCGCTGTAGTCAATCCGGTAGGTGAAATCGCCGGCGACGTCCGGCACGCTCCCGCCGAAAACCGGATCGGCGAGGCTCTTGGCCAGCGTCGTCTTTCGCAGCGGCCCGGTGCCGTCGTTGATCACGAGTTCCACACCGCCCGGCAAGGCACCGCCAAACCGCGCCAGAACCACGAGCGTCTCGCCGCGTTCGAGCGTGACATCGCCCGGGGTGACCGTGAGCCCCTTCTCCGAGAATCCGCCGACACCGCCCGCCACCGGAGCGCCCCAGTGTTGCCGTCCTTGCCAAAGCGTCGCCACGAAAAGTCCAAACGCCGCCACCTGCGCGAGGCCTGCCAGCCGCAACCGCCCGCGCGGCGCCGCCAAACGCCAGCACTCTGTGCCCTGGCAATGTTCCACCGCCTGCTGCAAGACCCGGTAGCGCAGATACCCGCCGGCCTCTTCGTCGTCCGCTTCCATCTGCTCGACCGCCGTCAGCAACAACCCGCGCAAATCGGGATACGCCGCCTCGATCTGCCGCGCGATCTCGCGTTCGTTCGGACGCTGCTGCGCGTTGCGGATGACGACCGACAGCGCCGCGCTCAACGCCGCGGCGCCCAGCAGCGGAAACGCCAGCGACGACGACCAGCCGAACTGATTCTGCGCCAGCAGCTGGGCCAACCCGGCCGCCGCCGCCACGATCCAGACCAGCGCGAGCCGACCCGAGAGCCGCCGCCATTGGTGGCGTCGGATCACGTTGCGGAGTTGGTTTTGGAGGAAAGATTTCATGAGTTAAGCGCGCCCGCTCCCGCCGTGCGTCGGCGTGCCGTGCGCCCGGCCAGCAGCGTTTCGCCGACGAGCAGAATCAAGGTCGCGACGATAAACCAGCGCCAGAGTTTCTGGCGGCTCTCGGCCTCCGCGCCCTGAAGAACCGCCGCCCCGGCCGGCGTGGCCGGCCGCGCCGCCGCCGCCCGCGCCAACGGCACGCCGAGCCGCTCCAATTCGTCCGCCGCCATCGGCGCCGTGCGCGACTCCGACGGATCGAGATTGACCGCTCTGGTTTCGCGGCGAACGCCGTTCGCGATCGCGTAGATCCCCGGCGCGCTGGGCACAAACTCCCGCGCGCCCGCCGCCAGGCTCACCGCCGCGCCACCCGCGAGCGTCACGGTCGCCGTCTCTCCCGCCGCAGCCGCCGCCACGGTGTCGCCCACGGCGAGCGGCCCGGTCGGATTCGCGGGCGACCCGCTCAGTTCCAACAGCGCCAGTAACAAGGGCACGAACTTCGAGGACACCGCGAGTTGGCTGTCCGCCGGATTCCAGCCCGCCGCAAACAACACCACCCGGCCTTTCCCCACCGGAAATTCTACCACCGCCGGATCGCCGCGATCAAAACGCGCCAGCACCCGCGCATCGGACACGCCACCGAGATCGAGTTTCCGGTAGTTCCAAAAATGGATCTTCGTGAAATCGCCGTAGCGCGGATCGGCAAACGCCGAAAACAGCGGATGCTTGAAATCGATCTCCGCCCACATCGCGTAGTTGCCCGGCCGTCCTTCCTCAACCGGGAGCGCGGGCTGGCCCAACAACGGCGCGAGCGCCGCCGCCGCCGCGACATTCGGCGGGGTCGCCAGCACGGTTTGCCCGGCCAGCACCCGCTCGCGCAGCGCGCCCGCCCGCGCCGCCGTCAGCGTCTCCGTCACGACCCACAACGTCGCCTCCGCCGGCCAAGGCGCCGCGGCCGACGGCACCGTCACGGTCAAGGCCATGCGCGCGGTTCCGGGCAGCGCCCGCCGCAGGAAGAACAGCGGCTGCGTCGCATCCTCCGCCCGCTCGGTCCCGAGGTAGACGACGCTCGCCCGCAAGGGCACGGGCGGCACGACGTAAACGGTGTTGTCGAAATCATCGTCGTCGCCGCGCAAACTGATCGCCTGCGCGCCGTCCGCCGTCGCCACCGGCAACGCCACGACCCGGCTCTGACCCGGCGGCACGTAGGTCGCAACCGGCTCGCCGACAAAGTCGCCTCCGGTCGTCCGCACCCAGCCGACCCTGAACGCCTCGCGTTTCGCATCCGGAGCGTTGATCACCCGCACGCGCACCGCCGCGGCCTGGCCCTCCGTCTCCGCGCTTTCCGCGAGGAGTTGCAGACCCGCGTTGGTGCCCGTTTTCGCCGCGAGGGTTTCCACACGCACCGTCACGTTCTTGGGCCACTCGTAGCCCTGCAAACTCTCGGCACGGCCGCCCGCCTGCAGGTCGCTCACGAGCACGATCTCCCGGGGCCCCGACGTCGGACGGCCTTCACCTTCACCGAGCGCTTCGGCCGCCACCATCAACGCCCGGCCCAGCTCCGTCCCGGTCCAACCCGGACTCTCGGCGGCGAGGCGCGCCGCGACCAGCGCCGCCCGATCCGCTGCCAGCGTCGTCGTCCACTCTCCGAAACTCAGCAGCGGCCGCACTTCCCGTGCGAAGGCATACACCGCCACCTCGTCTCCCGGCTGCATCGTCCGCACCACGGCGGCGACGCGGGCCCGCGCCTCGTCCCACAATCCCGCCCGGCGCATACTCGCGCTCGTATCTACCAGCACCACCACCCGCCGTCCTCCGTCCGCCGGCTTGGCCTCGGTCGAAGCCTCCTTGAAAAAGGGTCGGGCAAAGCCCAACGCGAGCAGGGCCAGGGCGAGACAGCGCAGCAACAGGAGGAGCCAATGCTCCAGCCGGCTGCGTTGCGTGAGCCGCGGCGGCGACGGTTCCAAAAACATCAACGAGCTGAACGCCGTGCGTTCCCGCGTCGTCCGCCGGATCAGGTGGAAGAGAATCGGCAGCACGAGCGCGAGTCCGCCGAGCAGAAAAAGCGGTGTCAGGAAACTCATCTCCGTCCCCGGGTTTTCCGTCGCATCCGTCGCTGGAGAAATTCCAGCAGCGCGAGCTCGAGCGGCTGATCGGTGGCGAGACGGGTGAATCCGACCCCGAGACGTTCGCAGATGCCCGCCACCGCCGCGCCGTGCGCCGTGATTTTCTCCAGGTAGCCGGCCCGCGCGGTCGCCGGATCGATGTAGAGTTCGCGGCCCGATTCGACGTCTTGGAACAGGGTCGGCCGCTCGAAACCCAGTGTCAGCTCGGTCGGGTCGAGCACTTGAAACACCGCCGTCTCCTGCCCTCCCGCCGCCAAGAGCAGCAGGCTGCGCTCGAGCTCGGCGAGCGGGGCGAGAAAATCCGAGATCAACACGACGAGGCCGCGCCGGCGCACGAGCTGCGCGAACCGCTCCAGCGGCGCGGCGAGGTCGGTCGCCCGCCCGCCGGCCGGTTTCTCCAGCGCGAGCATGAGCCGGCGGAGATGATCGCTGCGCTGCCGCGCGGGAAGGAAATCCCGCACCGCTTCGTCGAAGGTAAGCAGGCCGATCGCGTCGCCTTGCAGATGGAGAAAATACGCCAGCGTCGCCGCCAGCGTCGCCGCGTAGGCCGCCTTCGTCACGCCCCCCGGACCGAAGGCCATCGACTGGCTCTGGTCGACCACGAGGTGACAACGCAGGTTGGTCTCGTCCTCGAACTTCTTGATGACATGGCGGTCGCTCCGCGCCAGCACCCGCCAGTCGAGGTAACGCAAATCGTCGCCCGGCGTGTAGCCCCGGTATTCCGTAAACTCCACCGAGAAGCCGTGAAAGGGGCTGCGATGCAGCCCTTGCAAAAAACCTTCCACCACCGCGCGCGCCCGTAGCTCCAGGCTGCGGATTTCCATCAGCGCCTTCGGGTCGATCAGCGCCGTGGCGGCGGGTCGGGAGGTTTCGGGATTCACGATTTCGGTCTGCCTCAGTCGATGGTCGGCGATTGCGCGCGGCGCGGGCCTAGCTCGCCGTCGGCGGCGTTACGCCCTCGACCAGCCGCCGGATGACTTCGTCGACGCGGATGCCGTCCGCCTCGGCGCGGTAGTTAAGCAGGACGCGGTGCCGCAGCACCGGCGCGACCAGCGCCTGGATATCCTCCGCCGCGACATGGGCCCGGCCTTGGAGCAGGGCCCGCGCCTTGGCGCCGAGCACGAGAAACTGGGCCGCGCGCGTGCCCGCACCCCAGTTTACCCAGTCGTTCACGAAGGCCGGCGTGCCCTGCTGGCGCGGACGCGAAGCCGCCGCGAGCCGCACCGCGTAGCGCACCATCGCGTCGGCGATCGGCACAGAGCGCACCAGTTCGTGGAACCGCTGCACATCCTCCCCCGTGAAGAGCGGCTCGATCGCCGCCGGCCGGCCGGCCGTGGTTTGCGCGACCACGCGCACTTCGTCGTCTTCGGGCAGGTAGTCCATCACGACGTTGAACATGAACCGGTCGAGCTGCGCCTCGGGCAACGGATAGGTGCCTTCCATCTCGATGGGATTCTGCGTCGCCAGCACGAAGAACGGCTCTGCCAGCGCGTGGCGCACGCCCGCCGCCGTCACCTGGTGCTCCTGCATCGCCTCGAGCAGCGCCGCCTGTGTCTTCGGCGGCGTGCGGTTGATTTCGTCGGCGAGGACGAGGTTCGCGAAAATCGGGCCGGGCACGAACGCGAGTTTCCGCCCGCCCTCGCCGTCCTGCAAAATCTCCGTGCCCGTGATGTCGGCCGGCATGAGGTCGGGCGTGAACTGGATGCGCTGGAACTTAAGGTGGAAAATTTGCGCGATGGATTTCACGAGCAGGGTCTTCGCGAGGCCGGGCGCGCCCGTGATGAGCACGTGGCCGCCGGCCAGCAGCGCGAGCAGGATCTGCTCGATCACCGCGCGTTGGCCGACGATGACTTTTCCCAGTTCCGCATCGATGCGGGCGCGGCCGGCGATGAGTCGCTCGACGGCGTCACGCTCGGTTTGGAAGGTATCGGGAACCAGGACAGGAGGAGGAGGAGGAGGAGGAGGGGTGGTGAAGCTCATCAGTGGGTCATCAGGTAGAAAACGATGTTTATGCCGAGGGGATACGCGATCGTCTCGGCGAAAGTCCGGAAATAGTCGTCGCTCTCGCCCTCGCGTTCCCAGCCGTCGCCGACGTCGCTGTTGTGGATCGCGAGCACCGAGATCCGCTGCCGGTCGTCGTGCCAGGCGCGCACGTGCATCCGCTCCGAGCCGACGCCGCGATCGACCGTCTGCAGCCGGGAATTCGGGTCGGCGGGGTCGAAGCCCCGGTTCCAGAATTGCAGCGTGGGCACCTGCAGCCGGTTCATCGGACCGGGGATTTTGTAGATGCAGTTGAAGAGGGGATGGTCCGTGGCCAATTCCGTCCACGACCTGCCCGGCAGCACCAGCCGCATCTGGGTCTCGAAGCCCTCCCAGTCCCGTTGGCTCCAAAAATCGTTCACGAGCAAGACCCCGCCGTTGCGCAGGTAGTTCGCCAGCGCCGCCACCTCTTCGTCGCTCAACTTGATGTAACCCGGATGGGTCATGTAGAGGAAGGGATACGACGCCAGCTCGGGGTCGGTCAGCTTGAGCACCCGGCCGTCAGGGCTCACGCGGATCGAGGTGAGCTGTTGCAGCCGGTAGGAAAAGTTCAGGTCGGCATCGGGAAAATCCACCCACCAGCTCAAGCGCGGTCCCCGTCCCCAGCCGTAGTTGCGTTTCAAGCCGTCCGGGTCTTCCGAGCGGAAGATCACGCGAGCGAAGGTGAACACATCCCGCTCGAAGCCCGGGCGATTCGACCACTCGGGCGTGCCCGTGCTGTGCGACGCCGTCTCGCGTGCCGTGCGCACGGTGTCTTCGTCGACCATGACGCCGCCTTCGGTGCGGATGATCGGACCGCCGTCGTGCCGCGCGGACCCTCCGAAGCCTCCGAAACCGCCGAAGCCGCCTCCGGGAGGAAATTGCGCAAAGACGCCGAGCCCGCCGACCGCCAAGAGCGCCGCGGGCACCAACCATCGCCGAAGGGTGTGTCGTAGATCGGCCATCAGTGGGTCATCACGTAGAAGACGACGTTGATCCCCAGCGGATAGGCGATCTTCTCGGAGAAATTCTTGAAGTAGTAGTCGCTCTCACCCTCGCGTTCCCAGCCGTCGCCGTTGTCGGTGTTGTGCGTGGCGAGCACCATCAACCGTCCTTTGTCGTCAAACAGGCCGCGATGGTGAACGTCCTCGCTATCGGGCCCGTGGTCCTCCCACGTCGGCACCTCATCGGAATACTGCCGCATCATCCCTTGGCGCACATTCGGCACCTGCCCCTTCGCGTTGATCTGAAAAACGCAGTGGTAAATGGGATGATCCAGAGGCAACTCCGCGAAGGTGCGTTCGGGGAAAGCTTTCTTAAGTTGGCCCGCCATGTTGGCCCACTCGGCGGCACCCCAAAAATCGTCGAGCATAAGAAACCCGCCGTTGAGCAGATAACGTCGCAGCGCGAGCGCCTCCGCGTCGCTGAGTTCCAAGCCGCCGGGTTCCACGATGTAGATGAACGGATAATCGGCGAGTTCGGGATCGGTGAGCCGCAGATACCGGCCGTCGGGATCGACCTTCATCGAGGTCATTTGCTGTAGCCTATAGGAGAAGTTGAGATCGCTGTCGGGCGTGTCGGTGGACCATGAATTCGACCGGCCGCGCCGACCGTAGCCGCCGGAGCGTCCGCTAAACATCGCCGCCATGCCACCGCCGGAGCCCGAGGCATAGCGGATACGCGAAAACGTGAACACGTCCTTCTCAAAGCCGCGCGGGTTGGTCCACTCCGGCGTGCCCGTGCTGTGCGAAGCCACCTCGCGCGCAGTCCGCGTGTCCTCGCTTATAAAGCCGCTCTCGCCCCCGCCATACCAGCGTTGCGCAAGCAGCAGGCCGCCCGAGCTCAAAGTGAACGCCGCCAGCATGAGCCACGGTTTTTTCATGGTCCGGCGCTCGGCCCGAGCTCTTGTAACAACCGCAGGGCCGCGCGGTGCCGCGGAGCCTCTTCCAACGCCTGCAACACATGCC
>JBDNFZ010000606.1:0-4498 GCA_041689555.1 Opitutaceae bacterium
CGCCCTCCGCTCCGTCGTAGGGGCGTGGCTCGCCCGCGCCCTCCGCTCCGTCGTAGGGGCGTGGCTCGCCCGCGCCCTCCGGGTGCAGACGAGCCGCACCCCTACCACCGCTCTCGGCTCAATTCGGGCCGGCCGCTAAAGCCCGGACCATACTGGCCCTGGGCAATGCTCCGCCATTCGCGTGCATTGGCGTCCATTCGCGGTTCGCTAACCTGGGTTGCGATTTCTTGAAGTCCGTTCCTCACGGGATGTCGCACCGGCCCGTTTCCTTTCGCGCACTTTCGCGCCTTTCGCGGGCAACCCATCGTTCCCCGCCTTTCGCGGGCAACCGCATCGATCCCGCTCGGGCCGGTCCGACACGGGCCAGCGCCTTACCGATCATTTTCGCCAGCGCTTCGACGGAAACCGGCTTCGCCCGCATCACCATCCGGGGCTGCTCCAGCCGCCGCCCGTGAGCCGCGCGGGCGAGGTCGCGCTCATCAAAATCACCGGCAGGTCGGGCCGGATCGCCTTCGCCGCCGAGATCACCTCGGTCCCCGACATCCCCCGCATACGGAAATCGACCGGCAGCAGCGCGTGGGCCTCCGGCTCCGCGCGCGGTCGCGCCGGCGCCGTCACCCCGGCGCCGACGGCGGTTGGACCAGCGGCAAAAAGACCTCGAAGCGCGTGCCGACTCCCGGCTCGCTTTCCACGCGCAGCCCGCCGCCGATTTCCAGCACGATGGTCTGCACGATCGCCAGCCCGAGCCCCGTGCCCTCGCCCGCCGGTTTGGTCGTGAAGAACGGCTCGAAGATCCTTCGCCGCACCGCCTCCGTCATGCCGGCGCCGGTGTCGCTCACGGCGAGGCGCACGTAGGTCCCCGGCGGAGGCCGGCCCACCGCCCAGCCGCCGGTCTCCATCGTCACCTCCGCCCGGCCGACGCCGAGCACCATTGTGCCGGGCCGGCCGCCGATCGCCTGCGCCGCGTTGACCGCGAGATTCATCACCAACTGCTGGATCCGCCCCGCATCGGCCAGCACCGGCGGCACGTCCTCCTCGGTTTCAAACTTGAGCGAAACGGTCCGGGTGAAGTTCGCCCCCAGCAGGGACAGGGAATCCCGCACCAGCGCCGCCACATCCACCGGCAGGGGCTCGGCGCCCGGCACCCGGCGCGCAAACAGGAGCAGGCGCTTCACCAAATCCCGCGCCATTCCGCCCGCCCGCAGCGCCTCGCTCAACGCCTTTTGCGCCGGGCTTGCGGCGGGCACGTCGAAACGCGCGAGTTCCACGAAGCCGCCGATCGCCGTCAACAGGTTGTTGAAATCGTGCGCCACGCCGCCCGCCAATGTGCCCAAAGTTTCCATTCTCTGCCCCTCCAACAGTTGCCTCTCCAGCTCGCGCCGACGCCGCTCCGCCTCGACCGATACCGTGATGTCCGCAAGAAGGCCCGAAACCCATTCGGGTTTTCCGTCCACACTCGTCAACACCAGCCCGAGCGCCCGCGTGTGGTGCACGGTGCCGTCCGGCCACACCAGCCGGAACTCCACTTCCAAGTCCGCCGCTCCCATCGCGAGTCGCTCGAAGAAATCCGACAATCCCGCCCGATCCTCCTCATGGGCCATGGCGACGACTTTCTCGGCGGCCGGCGGTGGCGTCCCGGCGGCTAGGCCGAAGATTTCATACACCCGTTCGTCCCATTCCCGCTCGCCCGTCAGCAGGTTCTCGCGCCAGATGCCGAACCTCGCCGCCCGCAGGGCGACGTGCAGGTGGCCCGCCAATTTCCGCCGTTCGATGCCGTCCCAAGCCCGCTGGGATTCGTCGGTCAGGATGCCGGTCCAGCGCATCGCGCCGTCCGCCATCTTTTGGGGCGCCGAGCGCGCGTTCACCCAGCGCACCGTGCCGTCGCGCCGCCGGATGCGCCGCGTGTGGTTGAAGACTCCGAACGTCCGCGCGCTTTCCTCTTTGAGGCAATGAGCCTCCGCGCGATCTTCCGGCTCGACTCCGGCGAACATCAGCTCCGGGTTCGCCTCGGCCGCCGCCGGGTCGAGATCGTAGAGCTCCTCCAACCCCGGGCTGAAAAACTTGATCGCCCGCTTCGCCCCCGGGCCCTCGGTGTAGTCGTAAACCACCCCGGGCAGGCCGCGCACGAGCGTCTCCCACTGCGCCACCCGTGCCGACAGCTCCCGCGTGAGATCCACGCGCTCCGTCGTGTCCACCTGCACCCCTACAAATCGCCGCACCGCACCGACCTCGTCGCACACCGCCCGGCAGTCGAGGCTCTGCCAATACTTCGCTCCCGCTTTCGTGTAGTTGAGGATCTCGACCGAAAACGACTTCCCCGCCGCCACGTTCGCCCGCATCAACGCCACCGTCGCCGGATCCGTCTCGGGCCCCTGCAATACCTCGCCGGGCCTCCGGCCCGCGATTTCTGCCAGCGCGTAACCTGTGCGCGCGATGAAGGCCGGGTTGACCCACTCGATCCGGCCGCGCGCATCGGTGACGATCACCATGCTGGGCAGATTCCGCGCCGCGATCTCGAGCATTTCGTTCTCGGTGAGCGCGCTCTTCAACCGCCCGGCAAACGGCCGGAATACATAGCGCGCCTCCAAGACCAGCGCCGCCAGCGTCGCCAGCCAGAGCGCCCCCTCGATCCACCGCACCCGTGTCACCCGCGCCGCCGCCTCCGCATCGGCCAAAGCCACGATCCGGTCCATCTGCACCAAAAACTCCCGCTCGCCCGCGAGAAACTCCGCCGCACCCGCGGAGTCGCCGGTCGCACCCGCCGCCTGCACCTGCTCCGCCGCTTGCACCAACCGGTCGAAGACCGGTTGCAACCCCGCGAACTCCGTCGCCAATGCGGGCGACAAGTTAAGCACCGAGGGTTGCGTCGCGTTGCCGCGGAGCCGGCCGTGCGCGCTTTTCCACTCCGCGATCGCCGTCGCCAATTCCACCGCCTCCCCTTCCGTTGCCGGCCCGCGCTCGATTAACAAAATCGACTTCGCCACGCGCTGGCTCAGCATCCGCTGGCACCCCGCGAGATTGATCGCGTTGCTGTCCTTCTGGCTGGCCGAAAGGGACCACTGAATCACCGCCTGCCCGCCCGTCGCCAGCAAAAGGATCGTCGTCAACCCCAGCAGGTAGCGGCGGCGAAATCTTTCTAGAATCTTCGGGGCAGCCATGGTGATTATCGGGAAAAAGTGAAGCGGGTAGTCTCGCCGCTCCGATGCCGCCGAAGACAGACACCTTGGTCTCGATAGATCAACTGTTGTCCGGACTCGCGCATCAACAAATCTATCTAGAGCGCGCGACTTCATGACGGTGACGTTGATCAACTGTTGTCCGGACTTGGACTCCACCGAAATCAGCCGGAGTTTGCACCCGGGCCTCCCCTGCTTCTCTTTCCCGGTTGTGTCCATCGCCGCCCCCATCTCCGTCGCCGTCCTCGACTGGGGCCGCACGCGCTACAAGCCCGCCCGTCTCGCCCAGGAAGCTCTCGTCGCCGAGCGCCTCGCCGGCACCGTCCCCGACACCCTCGTCTTCACCGAACACGAACCCGTCTTCACCGTCGGCCTCCGCGCCGGCGCCGAAAAACACCTCGTCTGGGACGCCGCCCGCCTCGCCGCCGAGGGCGTCGAGGTCGTGAAAACCAACCGCGGCGGCGACATCACCTATCACGGCCCCGGCCAACTCGTCGGCTACCCCATCGTCTCCCTCGCCGCCCGCCAAGACCTCCACGCCTACCTCCGCTTCCTCGAGCAAGTTCTCATCAACACCGTCGGCGCCCTCGGCCTCGCCGCCTCGCGCCGCCCCGGCCTCACCGGCATCTGGATCGGCTCCCGCAAAGTCGCCGCTCTCGGCGTCGCCGTCCGCCGCTGGGTCACCTACCACGGCTTCGCCCTCAACGTAAACGCCCACCTCCCCCACTTCGCGGGCATCGTCCCCTGCGGCATCGCCGCCACCGACGGCACCGTCACCTCCCTCCACGCCGAACTCGGCCGAACCCTCGACATGACCGAGGTCAAAACCCTCGTCGCCCGAGAATTCCGCACCCTCTGGCCCGCCTTCCTCCCATCGGCCCCGGATGTGCCCGCGAAACACGCGAAAGACGCAAAACTTTGAACCTCTCTTTTCACCTCACCCAACTTTTCCCCTTCAAATAGACGCTGAATAACTAATATGGAACTCAGGCACTCAGGAATATGACCTGAAAAGCATGATAAAATTCGCGATTCTTAGCTGCTATTTCCTGATTTCCTGAGTTCCAGATTTCGCCTCCTTTATTTTCAGTGCTTCCTTAACCAAACCAAGAGACCGCTCGACCCTCACCTCATCCTCTTCATCGCCCAAATTTTCGCGTGTTTCGCGTGTTTCGCGGGCCCTCCTCCCCGACTTCCTTCCCTACCACCCTGCCCACTCCTCCGACTTTCGTGTTGTGCGTGTCTTTCGTGTGCACCCTTCCCCCTCCGCCCTCTGTGCCTCCGTCGCCCAACGTTTCGCGCCTTTCGCGTGTTTCGCGGGC
>JBDNFZ010000607.1:0-12402 GCA_041689555.1 Opitutaceae bacterium
GGTTTTTGGTCGGATCGCTGGAGCCTTACCAACCCGCGCTCTCGCATCATCATTCCCGCGTTGGCGATTCTGCTGACCGCGCCCGCCTTCTTGCTCACCGGATGGTCTCCGCTCATCATTTTTACGATAATCAGTCTCGTCATGTGGGGCGTGGCGATGGGTTTCTTGGGGGCCAACATGATGCCGATTGTCTGCTTGATCGTAGATCCGCGATATCGCGCCACGGCGATGGGGATGCTCAATCTGGTTGTCAATATCTGCGGCGGGTTGGCGATTTACGGCGTCGGTTTGCTCAGAGATGCTAAATTTGGGGTCAACGCGATCCTGACGTTTGCGGGATTTGGCGTGCTCTTATGCGGTGCCTTGCTCTGGCTCACGAATGTTTTGGTTCGCAGAAACGAACGGGCCAAGTTGGTCGCCTGAAGGCAACACCCGGGCTCAATGCATCATGGCCGAAATTAACTCACACGAACTTAGTTTGCATGGTTTGTGAATTATTTCCGGTCGGAGCAACAAGTCCGCTTTAACGCTTCCATCCCAGATTACATCGATGAAACAGCCCACAGAGCCGGTAACCGCTAATTTCCAGGCAGAGCCACTTCGCGTTTTCATCCGTCAGCTCCTGCAGGCCGTAGGCGCACTCGATCCGCATGCACGGATTATCAGTGATTCGCTGATCGCGGCCAATCTGCGAGGGGTGGACTCACACGGCATCCAGATGGTCGCGACCTACCTGCAGCAGGCGCGGGCCGGCGGCATCAACATCCCGGCCGCGGGCCGCGTTGTGCAGGAGGACGGAGTTTGCCTGCGCTACGATGGCGAGAACGGCTTCGGCCAAGTGGTGGCCGAACGGTGCACGGACCACTCGATCCGCATTGCGCAGACCCTCGGGGTCTCGGTGGTGGTGGCCAGCCACTCCAATCATTTCGGCGCCGGCTCATGGTGGGGTGAAAAACTGGCCCGCGCCGGGTTCATCGGCATCGTGATGAGCAACGCCTGTCCCGCCGTGGCGCCATGGCAGGGCCGAACAGCGATCCTCGGCACGAACCCGCTTTGTGTTGCGGTGCCCGGTCATGGTGGGCACGGCCGCTGGCTGCTCGACATGGCGACCACCACCGTTGCACTCGGCAAACTCAGCCATGCGGCGAATCTGAACAAGCAGGAGATTCCGCGTGAGTGGGGATTTATCGATGCCGCCGGACAGCCCACGACAGAAACCGCCGCCGCCCAAAGCGGGGCGCCGACGCCGACCGGAGGCTACAAGGGCACCGCCCTCGCCATGATGGTGGAGATCCTCTGCGCGGGCCTCAGCGGCGGTGCGATGACGACGGAGTTGCCCATCTACCGCACCGGAGGGGATCCGCTGGGCATCAGTCACACTTTTATAGCCATCGATCCCGCGCGGTTCCTGCCCGCCGGCGAATTCGAGACGCGCATGGACCGCTTGGCCGGCCTGATCAAAGCCGCGGCGCCGGCACCGGGTTATGATGAGATCCTGCTGGCGGGCGAACCCGAGTGGCGCTGCGAGCAGGTCCGAGCGGTCACCGGCATTCCCGTGCCGGTCAAGTTGTGGGCCAAGCTTGCGGCCATCGCCGCTGAGCTCGGCGTGAGCCCGCCGCGGCCACCGGCCTGAATGAATCCTCTTATGAAAAAAATCCGTTTTGGTATCCTTGGATCCGGTTACATGGGCCGCACCCACGCCGAGGCCGTGCGCCGCCTGCCCAACGCCGAACTGGTGGCCGTTTCCGGCGGCAGCCGCGCACCGGGCCTGGCCGAACGCTACGGCGTAGCCCTTGAGACCGACAAGTCGGTGCTGCTGCAGCGCCCCGACATTGACGCCATCGTCGTCACCACGCCGCACCACCTGCATGTGGAGGAGACCTTGGCCGCGCTGGCCCAGGGCAAGCATGTGCTCGTGGAAAAGCCGCTGGCGACAAGCGTGGCCGACTGCGACCGCATGATTGCGGCTGCCACCCAACGGCGGCTCACGCTGGCCGTCGGTTACCAGCAGCGGTTCCGAGTCAACAATGCCCGGGCCTGCGAGCTGATCCGGGCCGGGGCCATCGGCCGCGTGCTGGCGGTGACGATCTCGATGCCGATGTATGCCGGGGCAATCAAGTCCGGCGGATTCGGCGGAAACTGGGCTTGGTGGAACGACCCGGCCAGCGTGGGCCACCTGATCAACAGCGCCCCGCACGCCATCGATTTGTTGCGCTGGTTTACGGGCGGTGATGTAGTGGCGGTGTCAGCCCTCTCCCGCACCTTCCTGCCCGACATCAAAGTCGAGGACACAACAATGGGCCTGCTGGAATTTTCCAACGGAACGATCTGTTCGCTTTTCTCCAGTCGGGCCCTGCCGGCGGCGTCTTTTCCCGGCGAAGACTTCCGCTTCCGGATCACGGGCAGCACGGGTTTGCTTGATCTCGATCCTTATGGTGAGCTGCGCCAGTCTGATGAAAAGGGTTGGCGAGTGGTCTGCCAGCAGCCTCCGGTGAAGCACGAGGCGGCCGACGCCGCCTTTGGCGATGTGCGGATGCAAGCCTATTGCGACCAGTTGTCCGCTTTCATGGCCGCGATAGAGGGAACGCCCAGCACCGTGGGCACAGGAGCGGATGGATTGGCCGGCGTGGCGGCTTGTCTTGCTATGCTGGAATCGTCGGCGGGTCGGTGCTGGATCAAACCGCGCGCGCAGCCCTAACTATGCGCATTATCGTCATCGGCGGCGGGATTGTCGGTCTCGCGGTCGCGCGGGAATTACTGCAGCGGGTGCCAGGCGCAGCGGTCACGGTGCTGGAAAAGGAGGCGGCCGTCGGACACCACCAGAGCTCGCATAACAGCGGGGTGCTGCACGCTGGGCTCTATTATCAGCCGGGCTCGCTCAAGGCGCGCCTGGCGGTTGAGGGCATCCGGTTGATGACGGCCTTCTGTCGGGAGCACGGTATCGCTCATGAAATTTGCGGCAAGGTTGTCGTGGCCACGGAAGCTCGCGAGCTACCGGCGCTCGACCGGCTTTGGGAACGCGGCCGGCCGAACGGACTGCGCGACCTGCGCCGGTTGGGGCCGGAAGAATTGCGCGAGATTGAACCTCACGTGGCGGGCGTCGCGGCGATCCACGTGCCCGAGGAAGGCATCGTGGATTATCTGGCGGTTTGCGCCGCGCTGCAGAGGGCGGTCGAGGTCGCGGGCGGGTTGGTGCGCACGTCGACCCGAGTCAACCGGGTTGAGGAAAGGACCGCGGGCTGGATGGTCGGCACGGAATCCGGGGCCCATGAATGTGACTATCTTGTCAACTGCGCGGGGCTTTTCTCAGACCGGATCGCGGAGCTGGCCGGCATCAGGCGCACCGTTCGCATCGTGCCGTTTCGCGGCGAGTATTTCATGCTGCGTCCGTCGGCGCAGTCGCTGGTGCGTCACCTCGTCTATCCGGTGCCGGATGCGCGCTTCCCGTTTCTCGGGGTGCATTTTACCCGGATGATCCACGGCGGGGTGGAGGCGGGGCCCAACGCCGTGCTGGCCTTCGCGCGCGAGGGCTATTCCTGGCGGGACTTCTCCGCGCGGGACACGGCGGATGTCCTCGGGTTTCCGGGCTTGTGGCGTTTTCTGGTGAGATACCCGAGCCTGTGTAGCGCGGAGATCATCCGCTCTCTGATCAAAGGTCTCGCCTGCCGGGCACTGCAGCGGCTCGTGCCGGCCATCACGGCCGACGACCTGCAGCCCGGCGGCGCCGGGGTGCGCGCCCAAGCGATGCACACCGACGGCACGTTGATCCAGGATTTCTGGCTCGAGCAGCGACCGCGTGCCTTGCACGTGCTGAATGCGCCGAGTCCCGCCGCGACCGCCTCGCTGGCCATTGCCCGCGAACTGGTCAGCCGACTGCCCTTTGTCGCGCCCTGAACCTGAGTCCACGGGTGCCCTTCAGTCCCACTTGAACACCACCCCCAGCCAGCCCTCGCTGCCGCGCAGCACCATCTGGTAAATGGCCGGCGCCTCCGCGGCGGAGACCACGTGGGTCAGCAAATGCCCCAGCTGCAATTGGCCGGAAGCGAGCATCCGCAGGAAAGCGCGCCGGTTTCTTTGCCGGGTCCAACGCCAGTAGACATGCGGATGGACCATGCCGCTCTCATAGGTTCCGGTGAGCTTGAGCTCCTTCCTCAGCAACTCCTCCTTGAGCCTGATGGTGGCGGTGCCCGGTGGGCTGCCCGTCAGCACCACGGTGCCACGGTCGGCGGCGCACTCCATCGCGGACTGCAGGATGCTGGCCGCCTGGGCGCAGTGAAAAACGACCTCGGCCCCGGTGCCTTGAGTGATTTCCTGCACGCGCTGCACGACATCCTCATGGGCAGGATTGATCACGTGAGTGGCTCCGCTCTTTTTCGCCAGCTCCAGTCGCGCGTCCACGAGGTCGATGGCGATCAGGGGATGGGCGCCTGAGCAGCGGGCCAGCTGCAACACCAACTGCCCGACGATGCCCATCCCGAAGATCGCGACGGACTGGTCGATTTGGAGTTGGGCACGGCGCACCCCATGCAAAGCCACATCGCCCAACGCGGCGAAACCCGCGGCCTCGTCCGGGGCGCCCTCCGGCACCGGGTCGATGGCGGCGGTCGGGGTGATGTCGATCAGAGAGTAGCTGGCGTGACCTGCGGCGGTGGTCACGCGGTCGCCCACCGCGAAGCCGGCGACGCCCGCGCCGACGGAGACGATGCGCCCTACCGTCATGTAGCCGATGTTCGCCCGGAGCTGCGCGTCCGGCAGCCCGTAGGACTGCGGGCCGAAGCGCAGGAAGTTGGTCTCGCTCCCGGCACTTACCTGGGTGTGGGTATTGCGCACCACGACTTGCCCGACTCCGGGAGTGGGGATTGTGAAGGATTCAAGCTCGACCTGCGGCGCGGTGGGCGAGGAGACGAACATCAGGCATCGGGCGGAACTCATGGGATCAATGCGGCGGAAAATGACTCGGACTTCAGGACGGCCGGCGCGTGAGCGCCTGCCTGCAGCCGGCGCGGTCATCCTCGTGAAGACCGAGGGGCGGGACATGAAATTTTCCACTTAGGGCCGCCGGACCGGCCGGTTCGATGTCGACAAACCGCCCGTTGCGGGACGATTCCTCGGCCGCCTCGATGATGCGGGCGGTGCGCACGGCGTCGGCCAGGGTAGTCGGCGGCGTGCTCCGGCCCTGCATCGCTGAGAAAAACTGCCGGAAAAAATCCTCGCCGCCGCTGCCGCCATACGATGTGGAGGCGGGCAGGATGAAAGTTTCCTCCCGGGCGGGGGACTGGCCGGGAGAGGGCGGGCTTTCGACGAGCAGCCGCGGATTGAGGTCGGGCCAGACGATGCGCCCGGTGCGGCCGTTGAAGCCAAGGTAGGAATCGTAGCCTGCCAAGTTGACGTAGCCCTTGCCGCTGTAGGCCAGCGTGTAGCCGGCGTGAAATGTGCCAATCGCGCCGGAGCGGAACCGAAGGGCCAGGGCGGCGATGTCCTCGACATCGATCGCCTCACCCGAGCGGGTGGCGAGAATCGCCCCCACCGTTGTGATTTCATCATCGGAGATATGCTGCATCAGATCCAGACAATGGCACCCGAGCCAAAGCAAAATACCGCCGCCCGACTGTTCGCGGCGGAAAAGCCACGAGGCCGGGTCGCGGAACTTCACCTGTGTCGTCAGGAAGCGAGCCTCAATGGTAAGCAACGGGCCGAGCGCACCCGTTTGGGCGATCCGGCGGGCGGCCACTGCACAGGGATGGGCGCGGCGGGTATAGAGCACGCTGGCGACAAGGCCCGCGCGGTTAGCCGCCACCTGAAGGGGTTTGATCTCGTGGGAACTAAGGCCAACCGGCTTTTCCGAAAGCAGGTGTTTGCCGGCGGCGATGACCCGTTGGCAGATTGCGACTGACTGGTCGGTGCGCACGCAAACGATGGCGAAGGCGAGGTCCGGTTGCGCCAGCACGGCGTCGAGATCGGTCGTGGCCGGCGCGGACTTGGGGCTGGCTGGCAGGGCCGGCCGGGCGGCGACCGCCGGGTCCGCGTCCCAAAGCGATATGCGGGTGATCTCAGGCAGGTTACCCAGCGTGGTCAGCAGGATGCCGGCATGCGGGTGGCTGAGGCCGAGGAGGGCGGCTTTCATGGCAGGTTCAATCGGCTTCCAGTTCAGCGAAGATCGCCGGCTCGTTGAGAGCAAACGCGGCGAAAGCCTGATCGAGGTGGACGGGCATCCGGCCGCCCACCAGAACAGAGGTGACTCCGGCGTGGTGCATCGCCCAGGCGAGCGCGAGGTGGGCCATCGGGTGGCCTGTGCGCTCGGCCACGGCCGCAAGCCGGTCGAGACGCTTCCCGGGGCCGGGTTTGAAGTAGATGGCTTGGTGGCCCGGGGCGACGTCGAAGCGGGAACCCGGCTGCACGCCGCCACGGTGCTTGCCCGTCAGGTAACCGGCACCGAGCGGGCTGTAGGTGATGATGGCCACCTCGTGGGCGGCGCAGAGCTGCTGCAGGACCGGGTCGACTTCGCTTACCGCGAGGTTGTTGACGTTCTGGACCGCGCGGAATGCCGCCAGACCCAGGCGGCCTTGCAGAGCGAGCACGGTCTTCAGCTGTTCCGCCGTGAAATTGCTCACGCCCAAAGCGCGAACCCGGCCGGCGCGGACGAGTTGGTCCAGCGCCCGCAGGGTGGCGGGGCTTTCTGCCTCGGCGTCCCACTTGTGCAGATAGAGCAGGTCGATCGTCTCCACGCCCAGGCGGGCGGCACTGGCGGCCACAGCCTGGTCGATCGCTTTAAGAGTGAAGGGGGGATAGATCTTCGTTGCGACCGTCAGCCGTCCCCGGTCGGGACGGCGCGAGGCGAGCCAAGCGCCGACGATCTGCTCGGAGACGCCGGCGGAGTAGGTGGCGGCGGTGTCGAAGAGGGTGATCCCGCGGGCCAAAGCGTGGTCCATCAGCGCGAAGGCGGCAGCCTGGTCGATTTCTCGGCCGAAGGTGGAGCTGCCGAGGCAGAGGGGGCTAAGATCGGGGGTGGCGGGATGCAGTTTGAATAGCTTCATGGTTTCAATGGGCGGTGTAGCCGCCATCAACGGGAAGATTGACGCCGGTAACATAACGCGCGGCTTCGCTAAGGAGGAAAATCACGGGCCCGCCTAGATCGTGTTCGTCTGCCATCCGGCGCAAAAAGGTAGCCTTGCTGTAGCGCTCGACGAAAGTCGGAGGCTGGCCGCTGAGGAATCCCCCGGGCGAAAGGCAATTGACGCGAACGCCTTTCGGCCCGTAACGGGCGGCGAAGAACTTTGTGAGATTCATCATGCCCGCCTTGTGGAAAAAGTAATCGGGAATCGCGTTCATATCGAGTCCTTCGTAAAGCGAATAATCGGGACCGACCATGCCCTGAATGGAGCCGATGTTGACGATGCTGCCGCAACCTTGCGCGGCCATGGCATCGCCGAAGGCGCGGCTGATTGCGAAGAGCCCGGTGGAGTTCGTCTTCATTGATGCTTCCCAATCCGCGAGCGGGGCGTCGGGACTTTTCATCGGCCGAGACACGGCATTATTCACGAGCCCGTCGACTTGGCCGAATTCCTTGAACACACTATCTCGCAGCTGGAGGATGGAGGACTCCTCGGCCTGGTCGAGCGCGCGGGCATGAACGGTGCGGCCAAGAGCGCGCTCCTCGGCGGCGACCTGCTCCAGCGCGGCGACGTTGCGTGAGGCGAGGATGAGGGTGGCGCCGGACTCGGCGAGATGCGCGGCGAGGCCGCGGCCATAGAGCCCGGCACCGCCGGTAAGGAGTATGATTTTGCCGGCAAGGGAGAAACCTGCGGCGGGTGATAAGGCTTTCATAGTATAACGAGGCGTTTTTCCTGCCACGATTGGAGTGCGGCGAGGTTGAAGCGGAGGGTTTGAATGCCTTCCTCCAGCGTGCAGAGCGGATTGGGTTTGCCCTCGATCCAATCAAGGAAGGCCGTGGCCTGCGCGGCGTAGATTTGGTCGCGTTCGCTGATGGGGGCGGCGTGCCAGTTCCATTCGGTCCCACCGCGTGCGAGGGTGCCCCAGCGTTGCGCGTTGTGTTCGACACGGACGGAACCGGTTGCAGAATGGAATTCCCGGCGGATGTCGTTTGCCGCTTGGAATTGGTTGAGCGCGTAGCTTATCAGGGCGTCCCCGTTGCGGGCGGTGGCATTTACGGCATCCTCGACGGTCACGCCCTCGAGCACATGGTGGTCGGTATCGCAGAAAACCCGGTTGGTCGGACCGGCGACCCATTCGACGGCGTTAGCCATGTGGGTGAGCGCATCCTGAATTGCTCCGCCACCCTGGGCCCGGTCCCGATAGTAAATTTCGCGATAGGCGGGACGGAAAGGCGGAAAGTGCTGCCCGGTGTTTACGGCGATGTGCCGGATCGGGCCGAACGAGCCGCCGAGCAGGAACTGCCGGGCGGCCTGCAGGGAGTGCGTAAAATGCAACTTGTAACGCGACCGCGGCATAACGTCCGGCGCGATTGCGGGCGGCGACGAGTTGGTCGACCCCGACCAAGTCGAGGGAAAGAGGTTTTTCGATCAACACGTGTCGTCCGGCATCAAGGCAGCGGATGGCAATTCCAACGTGCGAGATCGCCGGCGTGGCGATGACGACGCTGGTGACGGCCGGATTTCGCAGGGCGGGCACCCAGTCGGCGACGGCTTCGACGCTAAAGGCGGCGGTCATTTGCTCCCGAGTAGCGTGGCGGTTGTCACAGGCAATCACGCCGACCCGACCTGTGCTGAGAAAAGTGCGGACGTGGCGTTCGCCGATGGAGCCGCAGCCGATGACAAGGGTGAGGGGTCTGGAGGATAACATGGAGCAGGAAAAAATGAGTCAGCGCTTGGATCCCGCGGCCAGCGGCAGCTTGATCAAGTAGAGCAGGACGCCGCAAAGCAGGAGGATGAACACAGAAATATTAAAGATGATCGTTACGGGGATCTGTGCGTCTCGCAGACCGCCCGCCGAGGTAGATGGTGAAGCCGCCGATGGAAGTTGAGCAAAGATTGAGAATACCATAGCTCGTCGCCCGGTAGCGTTCGTCGGAGATCAGGCAGAGGATCGGCGTGATGTTGGCGTTCACAAAGGCGAGCCCGAATGACCGGATCATAAAGCCGGCGATGACGATCCAAAACACGGTGGAGTTCGCACCGATATAGATGCAAGGGGCGGCGATGCAAAGTCCCACGATGGTGACGTAAAGGCGACCCCGCGGATTTCGCCGACTGGAATAGTCCGACCACATGCCGCCTACAATCAGGCCGATCCAAGCCGCTGGTTGCAGATTGCCGGCGGCGGAAAGCCCCGCCGTGCCCTGTGAGAGTTGAAAAGGGCGCCGCCCAGTGGATGCCCAGCCTCGCTTGGGCGGCGATCACCGCAGCCATGTCCGCGGGCGCATGACCATAAAGGAGCGCGCCTCGGCCGGATTGGAAATCGAGGTAGTGATTGCCGTCTGCATCCCGGAAATAAAGCCCGCTGCCGCGCTCGAAATAAAGAGGGGCGGGGACCTCCATTTTCCGGATGCCGCCGTTGACGCCGCCGGCTATGGACTTTGCAGCCCGGGAAAACACCAGTTGGGATTTGGTGAAGGTGTAGGACATGATAAAAATTTATTTCAGGTGATTCCGATGCGATGGGAAGCAATGCGTTTCGGTTTAGCCAGCAGCTCCGAGCGAATCGGTTCTTCGTAAATTCAAATTCTTAGAAAGGGCGAAAAGAAGCTGAGGTATACTCCTGTGCCGAAAGTTCGCAGGGCCTTTCTGCGCACAAGAATTGTCAGCCTGAGGAGAGACTGAATTTCGCCGGGGAAAGGGCATCCGGCGAGGCGACGCAACTGGTAACAAAGAATGTCCAGGACTGAACATGCTCTTGCAATTCTATCAATCAGCTGGGCGCGCGTCCGAAAGTCCCGCGAAGGTCGCATCACGACCGACGAGCCCAGCCTGTGCTGAACCCCGACGGCGCGAAAATCTGGATCGTGAACGACGGCTGGTTGTAAGTGTTCACGGCCATCGAACACTGGATCGCCTAGCGTCTCGGCCATCACGTCCGCAAGCGCGGAGACTCCTCCGCCGCCGTGCGCTACCGCCGCAAGCGAAGAAACCAACCGCCGCCGGCGCGAAAAACGCAGCCTGCGCTGGATCGCCACCACGCCTGAAACGCTCGGCTGCGTCGGGGCGTAGTCGGTCGTGGAAGTCACCCGCGAGGTGACCGTGCTCAAGGGCAAGCACCACGGTAAACACACCGTGGAAATTACTCTGTTGGTCTCCAGTCTGTGGATGACACCGGAAAACGCGCTGCTGCTGCTGATTATCCGCAGTTACTGGCGCATCGAAGCCGGCCATCATCGGCTCGATTTCACGGCGCGAGAAAATGCCAGTCGCGTGCGCAACCGCAACAGCCTGCGGGTGCTTGGCATCGTGCGCCGTATCACGCGGGGTTTCCACCAAGCCTGGCGGGCCAATCAAAAAAACAAGCGCCAATCGACCCTCATAGACTTCCACGACGCCATGGATCGCCACCAGCATCGCACCGCCTGGCGTCTCATCCAAGCCGCCAGCCTTTAGCCCTCGTGCAAAAATCCGCCGTGCCCGCTTTACGGACTGTAGGACATTGCCCTTGATCGGCACAGCCCTTGATCGGCAGGCCAGTTTTGGCCGAAGTTTGCGCACTCGCGAAGGTCACGCGAGGTGCGCATCAATTCTCATGACTTCGCTGATAATCCAGTTTCTTATCAATAACGGGGTTGCCCACATACAGGTCTTGTCGACGGGACGGAATGCGCCTTATGGGAAAGGTCATGAAAATGGCTGATCCCGCCTTGGTGGACCCACTAGCCAACCCGGCCGGGGTCAAGACCCGGGTGGTCGACACCGACGTCCATCACCAGATTCGGGACCAGGCGGAACTGTATCCCTTCCTCTCCCGGAATGACCGGCAGCGGCTGAAGGAATACGGCCTGCCGAAAAACGGCAACATTTACCACGGCAGCGGCGGATTCCGAGGGGCCCGCGCGGATTGCTTCGACCTCGGCGAGGAGGTCGACCCCCGAACCCGGATCGAACTGTTCCAGAAAAAACTGCTGGATGGCTGTGGCATCGACCGGGCGATCCTGCAGGGGGAATACACCCCAGCGGTTGCCGCCCTGGTCGACCTCGATTACTGCGCCGCCCTGTGCCGGGCGCTCAATGACTGGTCGCTGGCCCACTGGATCGACCGTGATCCCCGGTTCCGCCTGGCCCTGACGGTGCCGATGCAGGATCCGGTGCTGGCCGCGAAGGAGATTCACCGGCTGGGTGACCACCCGGCGGTGGTGGCGGTTTACGCAGTCTGCGGCTCACCGCGGCTCTACGGCCAGCGCTACTACGACCCGGTCTATGCGGCGTGCGTGGAACATGGCCTGGCCTTCGCCCTCCATTTCAGCAACGAGGGTAGCGGGGTGAACCCGGCGCCCACTGCGGCGGGCCATCCCTCCTACTATGCCGAGACCTACCTGATCCGCCCCCAGTTCTACCAGGCGCATCTCTCCAGTTTCATCTTCGAGGGAACGTTTGAGAAGTTTCCCAAGCTGAAGGTTGCGTTCCTCGAGTCCGGCTTCGGCTGGGTGCCCTCGTTCCGGTGGCGGGCGGATGCCGCGTGGAAGGCGCTGCGGGCCCAGACGCCATGGGTGAAGCGCCTGCCGAGCGAATACATCGCGGAACACATCCGGTTCAGCACCCAGCCATTCGAGGACACGGATCCACCCGGGGCCCTAGTTCATTTGCTGGAGGAGATGGACGGAGGACGAACGTTGATGTTCGCCAGCGATTTTCCGCACTGGGATTTTGATCCACCGGATGCGATTGCGCGCCGGCTGCCCGTCGCCCTCCGCAAGGGGGTGCTGGAGGACAACGCGTTTGGCACCTATCCGAAGCTCACATGAACCCGGCGCGAGGGACGTCGCACCGGGTGTGCCAGGCGGGTGAGCTGCCCCCGGGAAAACGGAAGATCGTGGCGATCCATGATCGTGAGATCGGCGTCTTCAACCTCGGCGGCCGCTACTATGCACTGAGGAACCGCTGCCCGCACCGCGGGGCGCCCCTGTGCGAGGGCAAGCTGATCGACCTGGTCACCGCGGAGCGCCCCTATGCCCCGGCGAACGAGCGGGAGGGGGAAATTCTTCGCTGCCCTTGGCATGGCTGGGAGTTCGATATCACCACCGGGCGTTCGGTCTGCCTGCCGGACAAGGTCCGGGCCAAAAGTTATCCGGCCGGCGTGGAAAAAGCTCCGGAGACGGCGACTGTCGAACACTATGACGTGACCGAGGACGATGGCTGGGTGGTGGTCTGGTTGTCAGCGGGCGAGGGTGCGCCGAGATAGCAGCGTTCGGAAAGCGACCAGAGCGCATTCCTTGAACCCGGA
>JBDNFZ010000608.1:0-1658 GCA_041689555.1 Opitutaceae bacterium
ACGTGGCGCCAGATGCTCGGCCGCGGTATCGTCATGGCCGGCGCCTCGCTCGGTGCCGGCGAGTGGTTGATCGGTCCCGCCATCACCGCCCGTTACGGCGGCGCGCTGCTCTGGATCACGTTGCTCACCCTCCTCGCCCAATACATCTACAACGTCGAGGCCAGCCGCTACACGCTCGCCACCGGCGAGGGCATCATGACCGGCAAACTCCGCCTCAAGCCGGGCTCGCGCTTCTGGACGTTCTCCTACCTCGCGATCGATTTCTGGACGATGCTCCCGTTCCAACTCTCGGCCGTCGCCGTTACCGCCGCCGCCGTCATTCTCGGCCGCATCCCGGATCCGTCGACCGAGACCGGGCTGATGCGCAACATCACCTACGTGCTCCTCCTGCTCGTGCCGGTGCCGCTCATCTTCGGCGGCACCATCTATCGCTTCATCAAGGGCCTCGTCATGGTCAAGGTGTTCTTCGTCCTCGGCCTGCTTGGCGTGCTCGTCGTCGCCCTCGCCTCGTGGCGCACGCTCGGCGAGGCCGCCCTCGGCTTCGTCAGCTTCGGCTCCCTCCCCGCCGCCGACGGCCAGGTCGTCAATCTCTTCGCCGTCCTCTGGCGCGGCGACCCGTTCCCCGCGCTCGACTCGGAAGCCATGAAACTCTTCACCACCCTCGCCGGTATCGCCGGGGTCGGCGGGCTCACGCAGACCGCCATCTGTGCCTACACCCGCGAGCAAGGCTGGGGCATGGGCGCCAAAGTCGGCGCGATCCCCAGCATGGTCGGCGGCGAAGCCGTCGCCCTCGCCCACACCGGCACCACCTTCGAGCCGACGCCCTCCGCCCTCGTCCGCTGGCGCGGCTGGCTGCGCATGGTGCACCTCGACCAATGGCAGATCTGGCTCCCCGCCTCGCTCATCGGCCTCGCGCTCCCCGCGATCATTTCCATGGAAGTCCTCCCGCGCGGCACCACCGCCGACCGCTGGGTGCTCGCCGGCATGATGGCCGGCGGCGTCGAGACGCGCATCGGCGGAACCCTCGGCCATATTTTTTGGCACCTAATGTTGATCTGCGGCTTCCTCGTTCTCTTTCCCGTCACCATCACCACCGTCGACGGTTTCCTGCGCCGCTGGGTGGACATCGTCTGGTCCTCCTCGGGCGCGATGCGCCGCATCGAGCCGCGCCACGTCCTGCGGGTTTACTATGGATTTCTCGCCGGCTACGTCGTGATGTCGGCGGGGTTTCTCATGTTCGCGAGCCCGCTCTGGCTCGTGATCGTCGCCGCCAACGTCAACAACCTCGCCCTCGGCATCAGTTGTTTCCACACCCTCGCCGTCAACGTGAAGCTGCTCCCTGCCCCGCTCCGTCCCGGCCGGCGCTCCCGCTGCGCCCTCGCCGCCTCCGGCGTCTATTTCCTCAGCCTCGCCGCCGTCACCGTCTGGATCGTCTTCAAGGGCTGAACGCAGGCGACATCGGCCACCGGCCTTGTCGGTCCGCCCCTGATTCACTGGCCTGGTCCTCAGACCAGCCTACTGGAGTTTGGCCCTGACTAGACGCCTACCGTTAGAAGCGAGAAGAGCCATTTTTTGGACGCATTTTTTGATTGGACAAGCATCTAGTTATATATCTAGATGTCAAGTATGGGTTATCCAACCAAGGTCCAGCTCATCGA
>JBDNFZ010000609.1:0-3347 GCA_041689555.1 Opitutaceae bacterium
AACCCCGGGCGCGGAAACGACGCCCGAAAAACTACCAGCTTCTGACCCGGCCACGCCACCGCATGCGCGTATCCGATTCACGGAAAATGCGATGACACCCGTTGTCCATCTTCACTGGCGGCTTAACTTAGCGCCATTCGGGTCTGACCCCGACTCTCCGCCGTCTTTCCGCGCCGCCACGTCCCTTGGCTCGCCCTCGCGCTCGGCAGCGTCATCAGCTTGCTCGTCTTTTGGAGCATTCGCTTCAGCGAAAGCGCTTCCCTCCTGCGCGAGTTCGAGCGCCGCGCTTCCAACGTCGCTTTGCGCGCCGAGGAATATCTCCTCCGCAACGTCGAACCGCTCTACTCCCTCCGCAATCTCTTCGACTATTCTGGCGAGGTGACCCGTGAAGAGTTCAACGGCGCCGCCCGCGATCTGATCTCCCGCAGCATCTCCATGCAGGCGTTGGAATGGGTCCCGCGCGTGCCCTCCGCCGACCGCGCCCGGATCGAGGCGCAGGTCCGTGCCGAGGGTTTCCCCGATTTTCAATTCACCGAGCGGACCAGCCCCACCGTCCTCCGCCGGGCCGCCGACCGGCCCGAGCATTTTCCCGTCCTCTACGTCGAGCCTTACGCCGCGAACCGGTTCGCCCTCGGCTTCGACCTCGTCTCCGGCGTCTCCTGGCCCGACCTCCAAAGCCTCGCCGCCACCGGCAAGCTCGGCGCCTCCGGTCGCCTGCCTTTGCTCGACAATGAAAACACCGGCTCCGCCTCGGCCTACATCGTCCAGCTCCCCGTGTATGCTCGCCCCCTCGTCGCCGACGCTGCCCCCGCTCCCGGTGCCATCGTCCGCGGCTATATCCTCGGCGTCTTCCGCCTCCGCGATCTCCTCGGGTCCATGTTTACGCGCACGCGCGCTCCGGGCGTCGACGTGCTTTTTCTCGACCGCTCCGCGCGCCCCGACCGCCAGTTCCTCCATTACCATAACGCCACGCCCGGTCCGGCCGGAGAAAAGATCCCCACGATCGAAGAATTCT
This sequence comes from Opitutaceae bacterium, assembly GCA_041689555.1. GTDB lineage: Bacteria > Verrucomicrobiota > Verrucomicrobiia > Opitutales > Opitutaceae > Tous-C4FEB. Next base: position 1,016 of record JBDNFZ010000609.1, read on the forward strand.
CTTCAGGTCTCCACGTCGCGCTTCCGCTCGATCACGCCGGTCGGCGCTGGGAGCTCTGGGTCCGACCCGACGCCGCCTGGCTTGCCGCCCAGCCCTTCAGCCGCAGCTGGCTCGCCCTTGCCCTCGGGCTTACCCTCTCCGCCTCGCTCGCGCTCCTCCTGCGCAGCCAGCACCGGCGCACCGCCCTCGTCGAGCGCCTTGTCGACGAGCGCACCGCCGAGCTCACCGAGAGCCAGCGCCAGCTCGACAGCCTCATGGCCGCCTTGCCCGGCGTCGCCTTCCGCCTTCAGATCGACGGTGACCGGCGCGTCCTCTACGCCAGCGCGGGCGTGATGGAATTCACCGGCTATCCGGCCGGGGATTATCTTTCCGGGCGCCGCCACTTCCGCGACCACGTCCATCCCGATGACCTGCCCGCCCTGCGTCGGGCGACCGGCGAGGCCTTGGCCAACCGACAGGCCTTCGAGGTCACCTACCGTTTTCTTACCAAGGCAGGTGTGGAAAAATGGGTCTTGTCCCGCGGTCGCGCCTTCTACGCCGCCGACGGCACCGCGCAGTTTATCGAGGGTCTGGCCATCGACATCACCCCGCAGAAAACCGCCGAGTCCGGTCGCCTCGCCCTCGAACGCAAGCTCCTCGACACCCAGAAACTCGAATCCCTCGGCCTTCTCGCCGGCGGCATCGCCCACGATTTCAACAATCTCCTCACCGTCATCCTCGGCCACGCCAACCTCGCCCGGCTCGGCCTGCCCCGCGACGCCGTCGACACCGCGACTTCGCTCCTGGCGATCGAGACCGCCAGCACCCGCGCCGCCGAGCTCTGCTCCCAGATGCTCGCCTACGCGGGCAAGGGCCGCTTCGTCGTCCAGCCCGCCGATCTCAATCATCTCCTCGGGGAACTCGGCGTCCTCCTCAAGGTTTCCGTCGGACAGCACGCGAGCCTTACCCTCGATCTCGCCTCCGCCTTGCCCCCGGTCCTCGCCGATGCCACCCAACTTCGCCAGGTCGTGATGAATCTCGTCATCAACGCCACGGAGGCCATCGGCAATGGCGGCGGTGATATCCGCCTTGTCACCGCCGTCCGCCCGCTCGACGCGGCGACGCTTGCAACCGCCGCCGTCGGCACCGACCGGCCGCCCGGCGACTACGTTTACCTCGAGGTGCATGACACCGGCCCCGGCATGAGCCCGGCCGTGCTCGCTAAGATTTTCGACCCGTTCTTCAGCACCAAGTTCACCGGCCGCGGGCTCGGCCTCGCCGCCGTCCTCGGCATCGTGCGCAGCCACGACGGCGTCCTCCTCGTCGAGAGCACCGTCGGTCGCGGCACGGCTTTCCGCCTCTTCTTGCCTCCGACCGCAGCCGCCGCCGTCCCCGCGCCGGCCGGCAGTTCCGGCACCACGTGGCATCGGCCCTCCCGGGTTCTCGTGATCGACGACGACGAGTCGGTGCGTGCCATCGCCGCCGCCATGTTGCGCTCGTTCGGCTACGCGCCCGAGCCGAAAGCCGACGGCTACTCCGGTCTCGCCGCCTTTCGCGCCGCCCCGGCCGCCTTCGAACTTGTGGTCCTCGACCTCCTCATGCCCGGCCTGAGCGGCGAAGAGACGCTCGTCGAACTCCGCCGCACCCGGCCCGGCGTGCCTGTGCTCATCATCAGCGGCTACAACGAGGGCGGCATCCTCGCCCGCCACGCCGGCGGCGGGCCCCTCGCCTACCTCGGCAAACCTTTCACCCGCGGCGAACTCCAGGCCGCCGTCCGCGCCTTGGTCGAGTGACGGCCATGCGCCTGGCCGCCCTCCGCACCCTCGCCCTTTCCCTTCCGCTCTCGTCCTTCGTCAAGCAGTGGGGCGAGAACCTCGTCTTCAAGGTCGCCGGCAAGGTCTTTTTCCTCATCGCCCTCGACGGCGAACTCGCCGAGGCCGTCGTCTTCAAATGCGCGCCGGAGGAGTTCGACGAACTCACCGCGATCGACGGCGTCGGGCAGGCGCCCTATTTCGCGAAGCGCCACTGGGTCCGCGTCTCCGACCCCGACGCCCTGCCCGCCGCCGAGCTCACCCGCCGCCTCCGCCGCAGTTACACCCTCGTCGCCGCCGGCCTGCCCAAGAAAATCCGGTTGCAACTCGGCCTCGCCAAAACCGTTTAGACCGCAACCTTTGCCGCTCCCTTGTCCTCCGCCGCCTCATCCCCATATCCCCCACCCGCCGCGCCACGGCGTCCGCTCTCCCTCGGCGTCATCTTTCTCACGCTCTACATCGATCTGATCGGCTTCTCGATCATCTTCCCCCTCGGGCCCGATCTCCTCGGCCACTACCTCGCCACCGACGGACGCACCGGC
>JBDNFZ010000610.1:0-3738 GCA_041689555.1 Opitutaceae bacterium
ACCGCCGCCGCGATGATCCCGACCGGGTGGTTGCGGCCCATCAGCGCCACGGCGATACCGACGAATCCCGCGCCGCCGGGGAAATCCATGAGGATGCGGTGCTGCGCGCCCATAAGCTCGTTCAGCCCGAGTCCGCCCGCGAGCGCACCCGAGAAGAGCATCGCGCCGATCACGACCCGCGACGGCGCGATGCCCGCATAAACGGCCGCCGCCGGATTCTGCCCGGCCACGCGAAGAGCAAATCCCCAGCGGGTGCGCCAGATGAACAGCCAGACAAGTCCCGCCGCCGCGAGCGCGAGCACGAAGGCCAGATTCAGCGGCGAGGCCGCGAACGACAGCCCGAACTTGCCGAGCAACTCCTGCGCCGAGGGCATGAAGGCGTTGGCAGCGAACTCCCGGCTCTCCGGCGACTGTTGGCCCGGCTTGATGAGGACGTTGACCAGCAGGTAGGTCATCAGCGCCGAGGCGATGAAGTTGAACATGATCGTCGTGATCACGATGTGGCTACCGCGCCGCGCCTGGAGGTAGGCCGGGATCAACGCCCATGCCGCCCCGAAGGCCGCGCCCGCAAGCACTGCCAACGGCAGCACCACCCAGAACGGCCACGCCCCGAGCCAGAGGCAGATCAAGCCCGTGCCGAGGCCGCCGATGTAGGCCTGTCCCTCAGCACCAATGTTGAAGAGCCCGGCGTGGTAGGCGACCGCGACGGCGAGACCGGTGAAGATGAAGTTCGTCGCGTAATAGAGCGTGTAGCCGAGGCCCTCCTGCGTGCCGAGTGAACCGGCCGCCATGAGCTTGAACGCCGCGACCGGGCTCTCGCCGAGGAGCGCGATAACGCCGCCGGCGAGCAGCAGCGCGACGCCGAGATTGAGCGCAGAGAGCAACGCAAACTCGGCCCAGCGCGGAAGTTTGGCGGACGCACTCACGCGTGGGGTAGGGCGGACTTCAGTCCGCCCTTTGCGGGCGGGCTGAAGCCCGCCCTACTGTCGATCCCGGCCATCATCAGGCCGATCTTTTCCTCCGTCGCCTCCGCGCGCGCGAGTTCGCCGACGATCTCGCCGCCGTTCATCACCAAAATGCGGTCCGCCAGCCCCAGAATCTCATCCAACTCCACCGAAACGAGCAGCAGGGCCTTGCCCGCGTCGCGCAGGGCGACGAGCCGCCGGTGGATAAACTCGATCGCGCCGATGTCCACGCCGCGCGTAGGTTGGCCGATGAGGAGCACCTGAGGATCGGCGGCGATCTCGCGGGCAAGCACGAGTTTCTGCTGGTTGCCGCCGGAGAATGAACCCATTCGCAAAAGAGGGTTGGGCGGGCGCACATCGAACTCCGCGATCTTGCGCTCGCAGCCGGCTTGGATCGCCGCGCGGTCGAGCAATCCGCCGCGCTGATACTCAACCGCGTCGTGATACCCTAGCATCGCGTTGTCCTGCGCCGAAAAACCCGCGACCACGCCGATCCGCAGCCGATCCTCGGGCACGTGCGCCAGCCCGAGTCGGCGACGCGCACCGGGGCCGAGCCGCTCCCGCACGAGGTCGCGTCCACCGAGGGTGATTTCGCCGCGGCTCGGCGCGCGGATGCCAGCCAGCGCTTCCAACAGCTCCGACTGGCCGTTGCCGGCCACGCCGGCGACGCCGACGATCTCACCCGCGTGCAAAGTGAAGCCCACGCCCTTCACGCGCGCGACGCCGAGCCGGTCGCGCACCTCCAGGTCGCGCACCGTGAGCAGCGCCGCGCCCGGATTCGCGGGGCCTTTTTCAACTTGGAGCAACACCGCGCGGCCGACCATCTGCTCGGCGAGACCGCGCGGCGAGGTGTCGCGGGTCTCGACTCCGGCGACCACCGCGCCTTGGCGCATCACGGTCACGCGGTCGGTGATCGCCATGATCTCGCGGAGCTTGTGGGTGACAAGAATGACGGCCTTCCCCTGCGCGCGCAGGCGGCCGAGCATCTTGAAAAGTTGATCCGCCTCCCGCGGCGTGAGCACGGCGGTGGGCTCGTCGAGGATGAGAATTTCGGCGCGGCGGTAGAGCGCCTTGAGGATTTCGACGCGTTGCTGGAGGCCGACGGGCAACTCGGAGACGACGGCGTCGAGCGGCACCTCGAGACCGTAGTCGCGGGCGAGTTTCCCGAGCTCGGCGCGGGCGCGGGCGAGACCGCCGGAGAGGAGCGCGCCGCCCTCGACGCCGAGGACGACGTTCTCCAACACCGTGAAATTCTCCACGAGCATGAAGTGCTGGTGGACCATGCCGATGCCCGCCGCGATGGCGTCCTGCGGCGAGCCCAGGCTGACCGCCCGGCCCTGCACGAGAATCTCGCCGGCATCGGCCCGATGGAAGCCGTAGACGATGTTCATCAGCGTGGACTTGCCGGCGCCGTTTTCCCCGATGAGGCCGTGGATGGAGCCGGCCGAGACCGCGAGGGAGATCGCGCGGTTGGCGTGCACGGCGCCGAAACGCTTGTCGATGCCGCGCAGTTCGAGCGCGGGCGGCGGCGCGGCGGGGTCGGCCCCGGGTGCGTGCGGGTGCATCCGGGGGGAGGCGCTACTTCGCGCGGTATTCGGAGACCGTGATCTTGCCGGCGACGATGTCGTCCCGCGCCCGATTCAGACGCGCCTCGATCTCGGGGGTGACGAGCTTGCGGTTGAACTCGTCCAGCGCGAAGCCGACGCCGTTCTCGGCGAGCCCGAGCACGATCGGCCCCGACCGCCAGGTGCCGTTCTTGGCGTCGAGAAAGGTCTTGTGGACGGCGACGTTGACGGCCTTGACGGCGGAGGTGAGCACGCCGCCGGGGTGGAGGTAGTTTTGGTTGCTGTCGCAGCCGATGCTCAGCTTGCCGGCGTCCTTCGCGGCTTGCATGACGCCGAGGCCGGTGGCGCCGGCGGCGTGAAAAATAACATCGGCACCGCGGCCAAACTGGCTCCGGGCGAGCTCGGCGCCCTTGGTCGGGTCGCCCCAGGCGGCAGGGGTGGTGCCGGTCATGTTCTGGTAAACCTCGATGGCGGGATTGACCGACTTCGCGCCCTCGACATAGCCGAGCGCGAATTTGCGGATGAGCGGAATATCCATGCCGCCGACGAAGCCGATCTTGCCGGTCTTCGAGACCAGCGCCGCCGCCATGCCGCAGAGGTAGGAGGACTCCTGCTCGCGGAAATTGACCGACTGGACGTTGGGCAGGTTCACCGTGGCGTCGATGATGGTGAACTTCACCGCCGGGAACTGCTTGGCGACCTTCTCGACCGCCGAGGCCTGGGTGAAGCCGACGGCGACGATGATCGTGGCGCCGCGCTTGGCGAGTTGGGCGAGCGCCTGCTCGCGCTGGGCGGCGTTGCTGATCTCGAACTCGCGGTAGGCGATGCCGGTTTCCTTCTTGAATTTCTCAGCGCCCTCGCTGGCCGACTGGTTGAACGAGCGGTCGAATTTGCCGCCGAAATCATAGACGATCGCCGGGGCGAAGGCCGGCCCGGCCGCGCGCGCGGCGGGCGCAAAAAAAGCCGCGGCGCAAAATGCGAGGGCGGCCGGACGAAGGAAGACAGAGATAAACGGCATGGGAGGGAAACCCTTTGGGGTGAGCAGACGGTGGGCCATCGCTTCCGGTGAATCAATGCCCGATCCTCGGCGCGGCCGATTCCGGGTTCGTAGTCCCGCCTTCAGGCGGAAGCGAAGTGAGCCCCGACTGATTCCGCCTGAAGGCGGGACTACGAACCCGGAGAGACCAAAGCCCTACTTCTTGGACCAT
>JBDNFZ010000611.1:0-1560 GCA_041689555.1 Opitutaceae bacterium
ACCCCCGGGGCGGGGGGTTTACCAAAGGCCCTCCCACGGATGAACCGAGTCCATATCAAGACCTACGGGTGCCAGATGAACGAGCGCGACAGCGAGGCGGTCGCGGCGATGTTGCGCGCGCGCGGCTATCGGATCGTGGCGAGCGAGGACGATTGCGATGTGTTGCTGCTCAACACCTGCAGCGTGCGCGACGCGGCGGAGCAGAAGGCGATCGGCAAGGCGGCCAATATCGCGCACCGCAAGCGGAAGCAGCCGGACTTCGTGCTCGGGATCTTGGGCTGCATGGCGCAAAACCGAGGGGCCGAGCTTCTGGACAAGTTGCCCGACGTGGACCTGATCGTGGGCACGCAAAAATTCCACCAGGTGCCGGACTATTTGGAAAACATCCGCGCCGCGCGGGCGGCCGGCGTGCCGTTGGCGACGAGCATCGTGGACATCGCGGAAGAGGCCGGTTCGCAGAATACGATCCGCGACCATGTGCTTTCCCAGGACATTGCGAACGAGAACGGCGGTGCGACGGGGTCGGCCGACGGCGCGGAGGCGCCGCCGCAGATCAGCGCCTTCGTCTCGATCCAGCAGGGGTGCAACATGGACTGTGCGTTCTGCATCGTGCCGAAGACGCGCGGCGACGAACGCTCGCGACCGATGGAGGACATCGTGGCGGAGTGCCGCGCGCTCGCCGATCGCGGCGTGCGCGAGGTGACGTTGCTCGGGCAAATCGTGACGAGCTACGGCCGGCGCGATTACACGCACACGGACGGGATTTCGCCGTTCGTCCAGTTGCTCGAGCGGGTGAGCGCCATCGCGGGGATCGAGCGCATCCGCTTCACCTCGCCCCACCCGCGCGGCTTCAAGCAGGACCTCGTCGATGCCTACGGACGGCTGCCGAAACTGTGCGGCTACGTGCACCTGCCGATGCAGTCGGGGAGCAACCGGATATTGCGCGCGATGAACCGGCCCTACACGCGCGAGCGTTATTTCGAGATCGTCGAGGCGTTGCGCGCGGTGCGGCCCGACATGTATTTTTCGACGGACATCATCGTGGGTTTTCCGGGCGAGACCGACGAGGAGTTCGAACAGACGCGCGAGCTGTTCGCGCGGGCCAACTACGACATGGCCTACGTGTTCAAATACTCGATCCGGAGCGGCACGCCGGCGGCCGCGATGGGCGACCAGATTTCCGACGAGGTAAAAGAGGCGCGCAACGCCACGCTGCTCGCGCTGCTCCAGCAAAACTCCGTGCGCCGCAACGCCACGCTGATCGGCACGGTCGAGGAAGTCCTCGTCGAGGGGCCGGACAAGACGGGGAAGAAATTCACGGGCCGGACGCGCGGCAACCGCGTGTGCATCTTCGAGGCGAGTCCGCGGCTGATCGGACAGCTCGTGCCGCTGAAGATCGAGCGCGCGAGCGTGAGCACGCTCTACGGCGAGTTGGTGCTTTCCGGAGTGCCAAGTTGAAGGTTGAAAGATGATAGACCGGACTCGCTTGCCGACCTTTCACCTTTCAACTTTCACCCTTCAACTTTTCCGATGAGCCTCACCCTCGCCACCCTCGTTCCC
>JBDNFZ010000612.1:0-4184 GCA_041689555.1 Opitutaceae bacterium
GGCTCCAAGGCCCAAGGTCCGAACGGGACTGACCGCAGGCGGGGAGGGCGGGCCGGCCGGCCCGCCCTCCCCAACACCGCTGGCCAAGGGCAGCTTGCTTGAAGCCTCTGCCCTTGGCCAGCAGTGCTACAAGGTCCCGGGTCTGCCTTCGTTCTCCGAAAGTCCGGAAATCAAGGGCCGCCGGAATTATTTTTTCTTGTAGACCGTCGCCGGGTCGAAGACCGGCCGGCCGATCGGTTCCAGCTTCAGCGATGCTTCCGTCCCGGGCGTGGCCCCCGCCGCCAGCTTCCGGTAAAAACACGACTTGTAGCCGTTGTGGCAGGCCGCGCCGCCGACGTTTTCCACCTTCAGTAAAAGCACGTCCTGGTCGCAGTCCACGCGCAGCTCTTTCACGAGTTGCGCGTTGCCGGATTCCTCGCCTTTCACCCACAGCTTGTTCCGCGAGCGGCTCCAGTAGCTCGCCTTGCCGGTCTTCAGCGTGAGCGCGAGCGACTCGGCGTTCATGAAGGCAAACATCAGCACTTCGTTCGTGATGTGATCGGTCGTGATGCACGGGATCAGCCCGTCGGGGCCAAACTTCGGCTGGAGCATCGTGCCGAGCTCGATTTCGGCCGTGGTGGTGCGGGCGGGAAAAACAAAGGCGCTCATGGTGGGTGCAAGCTAGGTCAGGCCGGCCAATTTTCGCAGGTAGTCGAAACTGTAAAGCCCGGTGCGGTGGCCGTCGCTGAAGTCGAAGCGCAACGCATAGTTTCCCACCTGCTCCCACCCGAGGACGCGCACCCCGGGGAAACGCTTGGGACCGTTCCCGCCATACTGGTTGCCCAAGACATCGCGCTCGCCCTGCGTCTCGGCGCTCGGGGACGCCGCGCGCAGGTCTTCCCCTCGGAAATACGACTCGGCCCCGTCGGCCCAGCGCACCGCCACTTCCTCGCCCACCAGTTGGATATCCGTCGGATTCAGCATTGTGATCGCGCCACGATGGGCGGGCGCGCCCCCAAGGCACGCCTTTCCCGTCGGGCCGACGTATTTTTCCGCACGGCCGCGACCACCCGGGATTCCCGCGAAACGCACCGGGTGTAACCGGAAGTGAGGTCAGCCAACTCCTGGTTCGTTAGTCCCGGCTTCAGCCCAACGTCCCGAGCGTCTCGGACTTTAGCTCGGGATAGTCGGGGACGCGGCACCCTCGCCGCGTTTGAGTCGCGCCACGCGGCGAGGGCGCCGCGTCTCCACCTGAATCCATCCTGCACCATAAGTCGGTTTCTCATGAGACGGTTTCCCACGAGACGTCGGTATTGGCCGGAATCCGGAACCTCTTCCGGCTAAAGCCGGGACTACAAACCCAATCCTGCGCCAGCATGGCGAGCGGCACGGCGTGATCGCACTTCCCGCCACGCCCAAACGCACTCGCCCTCATCTTGGCCGAAAGAGCCGGGGCTTGAATCAACGCCTCTCTCTCGGTCTCGGGCCAGAAGGCTTCACCTGCGGAATTTTGTCGGAACGATGTCGCCGCGGCCTTCGCCCGAGCCCGGCAGCCTGCGATGGCGCGAGCGGCCCGCGCGCGATTTACATCAGAAAAATACTTGCCACACCGCCGTCCGAGGCGATTCTCGCAATAGGTTCGCAACTCAACCGCACTTCTCTATGAAACTACGTCTCTTCTCCATCATCGCCGCGCTGCTCGTCGCCGTGCCGGCTAGCTACGCCCAAAACGCTGTCGTTTCGGAAGCAAACGCAACTACACTCGCAGCTGCCATCACAGCTGCCGCAGGCGACCCGGTAGCAATCAAGGCGGCTATCGATGCGGCCATTGCCACCAACCCCCAAGCCGCCGCTACGCTCGCTACGATCGCCGTCAATGCCGTTGTTGCGGCTGGTGGCGCCCCCGGCGCAGTTGCTTCTGCCTCCGCTGCCGTCACCACAGCCATTGTGGCTGCGGTTCCAACGGCTGCAGCAGCCATCACCACGGCCGCAGTGACCGCTTCTCCAGTGTCTGCCGCTGCCATCACCACCGCTGCAGTGACCGCTTCTCCAACGGCTGCCGCCGCCATCACCACCGCCGCAGTGACCGCTTCTCCAACGGCGGCCGCCGCCATCACCACCGCCGCAGTGACCGCTTCTCCAACTTCCGCTGCCGCCGTCGCCGGTGCTGCCTCCGCTGCCGCCCCAGCCCAGGCCTTGCTCGTAACTCAAGCCGCCGTCACTGCCACCGTCGCCGCGATTACTGCAGCCAACCCAACCAACACTGCTGCAGCTACCACTTTAGCCGCCACCGCCGCCGCCGCCATCACCACCGCAGTTGTGAACGTCGTTCCGACCGTCGCCACCCCAGTCGCACAAGTCGCCATTGCGGCGGCCCCAGCCGCCGCAACTCAGGTCACTGCTGCGGCCAACGTTGCCGCGCAAGCAGCAGCGATCCTTAGCCCCAACGCTGGCATCATTGTTCCTACCGCAGCTATTATCGCGGCTGCCCCGCCTGTAGTTGCCGCCCCTATCGCACCTCCTGCCGTTGTTGTTGCCGCTCCACCCCCGGCTCCCATTGTAATCGCTCCGGTAACTCCCGTCATACCCCTTCCCGTCGTTATTATTTCCCCCGTCTAAAGGATTTGATCGCAGGCAGCGAAATTCGCCAGCCCCCGACGCCGACTTAATCGTCGGCGTTTTTTTGTGCCCATCGGTCGCGTCCTTTCCCGGGCAAACCGGGGCCAAAAAATACGCGCCGGCCTCAAGCGGGGCCGGCGCGTATTCGCGTCGATCAAACTGATTTTCGCGGCCCTTACGCCACCCGCTCGACGATCAGCGGCGGCGGCGTGGGCCGCTTGGGCGCCAGCCGGTAGGCGTTCTTGAAATACTCCAAGGCCTGCTCGAGCTTCGCCTCGTCGTTGTAGTGGATCATCATCAGCGGCTCGCCCTGCTTGACCTGCGTGCCGACCTTGCGGATCTCGGAAACGCCCACCGAATGGTCGATCTTGTCGTGGGCGGTCTCTTTGCCCGCACCGAGGAGATGCACGCCCCGGGCGATCATCGCGGCGTTGATGGTGTGGACGTAGCCCCGCTTGGGTGCCGGGAGCTTGCGGATGTGCTTCGCCGCCGGGAATTTCTCCGGGTGATCGATGAACGTGGTGTCGCCGCCCTGCGCCTTGATGAGGTCCTTGAATTTTTCGAGGGCCGAGCCGTCGGTGAGATGGCGCTGCACGGTCTGCTTGGCCGAAAGGGTCGAGCCCGCGACGCCGGCGAGGCGCACGATTTCCATGCCGAGCTTGAGCACGAGTTCCTTCATGTCCTCCGGACCCTCGCCCTTGAGGAGCGCGATCGCCTCTTTGACCTCGAGGGAGGTGCCGACGGTGTCGCCGAGCGGCTGGTTCATGTCGGTCACGAGCGCGACGCAGCGGCGCTTCATGGAGCGGCCCACGCGGGTCATGGAGCGGGCGAGTTGCTTGGCCTGTTCAAGATCCTTGATGAAGGAGCCGTTGCCCCACTTCACATCGATCACGAGACCTTCGGAGCCCTCGGCGAGCTTCTTGGAAAGCACGCTGCCGGTGATGAGGGGCAGGCTGGGAATGGTGCCGGTCTCCTTGCGGAGCGCGTAGAGCTTGGCGTCGGCCGGGGCGAGATCCTCGGTCTGGGCGATGATGGCCCCGCCGATCTTGGATAGCTGGGCGGCAAACTGTTCGTTGGTAAAATGGCTCTTGAAGCCCGGGACCGCCGCCAGCTTCTCCAGGGTGTTGATGACGTAGTCGTGCTCGACGCCGCACATCATCGGGACCACGACGCCCGCCGCCATGGCCAAGGGCACAAGGACGAGGGATGTCTTGTCGCCCACGCCGCCGGTCGAGTATTTATCGATCTTGGGCTTGGCGATGTGCGAAAGGTCGATTACCTCGCCGGAAAGCATCATCTCCTCGGTCAGATCCGCCGTCTCCTGCGCCGACATGCCCGAGAAGTAGATCGCCATCGCCAGCGCAGCCAACTGGTGCTGGGGCATTTCCCCGTCGAGGGTGCTATCGACGATATAGCGGATCTCCTCTTGGGTGAATTCGCCGCCGTCGCGTTTCTTTTCAATCAGAAACTCAAACGTTGGCTTGATGAAGCGCCGAGTCGGAATGTTGCGTTTGCTGCTCATAAAGTAGTGGAAAGGTCGATGGAAGAACGGGCCCCGGGAGGGAAAGTTTGCGAACAAACCATAC
>JBDNFZ010000613.1:0-2585 GCA_041689555.1 Opitutaceae bacterium
CGAGAAACTTCAGACTCCGATCCGGCTGCAGATCGATCTCCGCACCGTTCGACGTCAGCAGGAGAATCGTGGAATCGCGCTCGGCGAAGCGATAGCCGAGCTCGAAGGTCTTTTGCTCCCCCGCGCCGCCGGCCGGGCGCCAGCCTGTCAGCGTTCCCGCATTGACCGAGAGCGTGGTCGAATTGGGCGAGCCGTATCGGCCTTGCAGCTCGGCCGTGAGCAGCGCGACGCGGGCGGGATCGCGGATCACATTTATGCCGTCGGGGGTGGAGGGTGCGAAGAGCGTGTAGACCAACGCGCCGCCGAGCGCCAACACGCCGCCGAGGGTCCTCGGCGACGCCAGCGCCCGCTTGAACGCGCCGGGCCGGCGACTGTAGTCCGGGCTGGTGCGATTTTCCCCGGGTGCCGGGTGGGTAACGCCTGTCGGCGGCGACGACGGTGCCACCGCATCGATGACGAAGGCCAAGACCTCTTCGGGCGAGCCCTCGACGGCGGTGTTGATGGCTTCCGGAACCTGGGCGACGGCCAAACGGCCGCCCATGTTTTGCACCGCGAATTTTCCCCGCGAGGCGCCGAGGTAGATCTTGGCCTCCACGTCCACGAGGTCGAACCGGGGTATGGCGGCGAACCCTTGCAGCGCCGTCAGCGCCGCCGCCGTGGTGACATCGACCGGTTCGGCCCGTTCTCCCGGGGCGACGCGCGTGCCGCAGCCGCTCAGGTTTCGGGTCGAGAGGGCGAGGGTGATAGGTCGAGACTGGCTCATGGGGAACTGCGCTCGATCACGAAGTAAACGGAGGTGCCCGCGTCGCCGACGGTGAGGTTGCCGGTGGCGAGGTTGCCGTCGTCGAACCAACCGTCGAGCCGGCGGAGTTGATCCATCGTCCACGTGCAACCCGTGACGCGGACGGCGCCGTTGAGGGGCCGGGCGAAACCGGTGACCGAGTCCCGGTCGATCCACTCATACTGCCCGCCGAGCGGCGTCGGCTTTTGCCAGTTGGACCGGCGCAGGTAGTCGGCCATACCGGAAGGCACCAGGCCGGCGGTGCCGGGGGCGACGGGAAAACTACCGTGTTCCTGGGCGTGACGGCCGAAAGCCTCGCCGAAGACGCGCACGTCGCTCCAAAAGGCCGACGCCTGTGACCGGGCGCTGATGCGTTGGAAACCCGCAGTGGCAGAGGCGCCGAGCGTGCCGAGCAGCGTGGTGACGATCATCAGCTCGATGAGGGAAAATCCGCGGCGACTTCGGTCCATGGGCATACCGGAGTCTCTTCGACCCCGCCGCGAAGAACCTTAGCACAATCTTGTCGCGGTCGTTTCAGGCGCGGGCGCGGCGCCAGCGGCCGGTTACCCACAGGCGGAGCCGGTCGAGCCACAAATAGACGACCGGCACCGTGTAAAGGGTGAGGATTTGGCTCACCATCAGGCCGCCGACGATGGCCAGGCCCAGCGGGCGGCGCATCTCGACGCCCTCGCCGGTCGCGAGCACGAGGGGCAGCGCGCCGAGGAGGGCGGCGAAGTTGGTCATGAGAATCGGACGCAGGCGGAGCAAGGCGGCCTCGTAGATCGCGTCCTGCGGATTGCGGCCGTCGCGGCGTTCGGTGGCGATGGCGAAGTCGATCATCAGAATGGCGTTCTTCATCACGATCCCGATGAGCAAAAACAGGCCAAGCAGCGCGATGAGGGAGAACTCGGTATCGGTCAGGCGCAGGGCGAGCAGGGCGCCGAGGCCGGCGGAGGGCAGGGTCGAGAGGATGGTGAGGGGATGGACGAGGCTCTCGTAGAGAATCCCGAGCACGAGATAGACCGCGATGAGCACGCCGAGGATGAGGAACGGCTGGTTTTGCAGGCTCTTTTGGAACGACTGGGCCGAGCCGGAAAGTTTGGCGAGGATCTCGGTCGGCAACATGATCTTGCCCATGGCGCGGTCGATCGCGGCGAGGCCCTCGTCGAGGGAGACGCCCTTGGCGAGGGCGAAGCCGACGTTTTCCGAGGCGAAGAGATTGCGGTGGCGCACGCGGTCGTCGACGAGCGAGTAGTCGTAGCGGGTGAAGGCGGAGAGCGGGACGCGCGCGCCGTCGGCCGCGATGACCTGCACTTGGTCGAGCACGGCGGGGTCGGCGGTGTAGTGCGGCTCCAGTTCCATGATGACGCGGTATTGGTTGAGCCGGTCGTAGAGGGTCGCGACCTGCCGCTGGCTGAACGAGCTGTTGAGCACCTGGGTGATGAGCTGCATGTCGACGCCGAGGCGACGCGCGGCCTCGCGGTCGATCCGGAGGCTCACCTGCGTGATGCCGCCATCACCGGGCCCGTCGACGTCGGTCAGCTCGGGCAACCCGTTCAACGCGGCGGTGACCTTGGGCGCCCACTTGCGGATGAGTTTGAGATCGCCGCCCATGAGCGAGAGGTCGTAGGAGCCGGCGTCGGAGGTGCGGGGCATGTCGATATCCTGCGAAACGAAGAGCCAGAGCATGCCGCCGGGCACGGGCGGGGCTTTCTCGCGAAGGCGGTTGACGACCTCGGTGGCGGAGACGCCGCGTTCGGCGAGGGGTTTGAGGCGGACCATCATGCGGGCGTTGCTGATGCCG
>JBDNFZ010000614.1:0-2943 GCA_041689555.1 Opitutaceae bacterium
GGTCGACCTCTTCGACGGCATCGTCCAAGCACTGGCCGCTCAGCCTTGGCTACCGCCGAAACCCCCGCCCGTTTCCCAAGCCCAAGCACCGCCAAACTCACCTCAGGCTAAAGTTGCCGCCTGAGCAGTTACCTATTTTTTTAGAAAATACGTGACCAAAACGGTCAGCAATGCCCCGCCCGTCGCACAGCCGAAGTAAGGCCAGAGTCGGGTCTCAATCGAAACCCGCGCCACCCAATTTTGAGCCTTCTGCGCAGCGGCGTGGTGCTCCTTCGTGGCCGATTGAAATTCACCGCACGACGCTTGCAGTCGGGCAGCGCACTGCGTCGCCGACTCCTTGAAACGTTTCGCGATACGGTCGAGCGATTGAGCCGTCAGCTGCTCCTTATTTTGCCACGTCGCGATGTTTTGCTCCAGGAGCTTTTGATGGGCGCTGAAAAGCGTGCGCACGTCGGCGGTGGCCTTCGTGGTGGCAGACTCGTGTTTGGCGCAGAGCCGCGCGAATTCGGCGATCAATTTTTCGCGCTCCCCCGCGAGCGCCTCGGGCACCTGCCGGGAGATGCAGGTAAATACCGCCATGCCTTCGGCCAGAATGAGCAGCTCATCCTTCGGATTGAGTGTGCGCAGGTGAGCCACGTAGCGGAAATACGCTGCACGCAGCTCGGTGGGCAAGTAGGCGCCGATGCGGTCGAAGGCTGAATCGGGAAATCGATTCGGTTCGTTCATGGGCAAAGCAACTCTTCGGCAGACGCCAGCGCGGCGTCGATCTGTGCGGCATACGCTTGGGCGCGAATGCGCGCGGTCCCGCCGTTCAGGAGCGGGCCGCGCCGGTCGGCATCGGCGGTCATCATCTGCGCCGGCGTGAGCCCGCGGTTGTCGAGTTCGGCTTGGATTTCCCGGGCGCGAGCACGCAGGGTGATGACGACGGGCTGCGCCGTGGCCAAGAAAACGCGGCCGGGTTCGGTGCGGTCGAAGTAGCCGAAGTCATCGCCCGCGACCTGATTTTTCACGACGAGGTAGCGCACGCGGTCGCGGAGCGCGGTCGCCCAGGTGAAGAGTGTTTCGACGCTGCTGGCGGCGCTGGTGATAGTGGCGACAGCGGTAAAACGGAAACCCTCGGCCGCGAGACCATCGAACATCGTGTCGATCCACTCGAAGGTGTCGCGACCGGAGCCGGCGGCAAGGTCGGCGAGTGCCACCGGCGTATCCGCAGCGAGCATGGCGTCAACGAAGCGGTCGAGCCCGCGCTCGAGGCGAATGTCGAGTTTGGTGGCTTCGGGAAAGAAGTGGCTGAGAGAGCCGCGTTGTTTGTTCTCGGTGTCGCAATCGAACAGCGTCGCGGGAATACTGCGCGTGGCGTAAAAGTCAGCGATGGCGGTGGCGACGGTGGTCTTGCCGACGCCGCCTTTGCCGCCGCAGGAGAAGACGATGAGCTTCGAGGATTGAGTCATGGTGGGAGTGCGTCCTTCACCAACGGTTTGGCCGGGTCATGTAATAGCCATGGATCGCGGATGCCGGTGGACGGGGCGGATGGAATTTTTCGGATCGCGGTGAGTTGCATCGGCGCCACCGATGGCACGGGTGCCGGCAACGTGATTACGTTGCGACGACGGGCTCGCACCTTGACGAAGGCGAAGATCGTCGACGGCGCGGCGCGCACGCTAAATTGAGCGAGCAACCTGGCTGCAATCTGCGGGTAGCTCATGCGTTTGAACCGACACTCGCGAACGAATTCGAGATGCGGGAGCAGCTTCGACTGAAATGGCGCGGTGGGCATCGGACTCGGACTGATTCGAGCGGATTCGAGCTGGTCATCCGGCGAAGTGCCGCAGCTCGAACGAAGCTCGAATAAAGCTCGCACGGATCGGTCCGGCTGGGGCTGGTCTGGCCAATGCCCATTTTGGGCATAGGGATATTGCGTCTCTATTTATCATGATGGGGTTTTCTCCGGTAATTCGTGGGCAATTTTCAGTGCGGCGATTTTCGTAGTTCTAGCTGGTTTGGCAGAGTCGTGAATTTGGCGTTTCAGTGGATGCTTGGTCAGTGAGCTGATGGTTGATCGGTGGAGTGAGATGCGCATGGGGCTGTTTAGTTTTGTGAGATTTCCTGTCTTGAGTTGGGAAGCACCGTGATGGCGGTGATGAGAATTTCGGTTGGTCGCATGAAGCTTTGGTAGCGGTCATCTTTGACTCGAAGGTGTAGTCCTTGGCCGTTTCTCAAGAGCTCCGCGACACCGTCGAGGTGCTTCCCGTGAATCGTTACCTCGTGCTCGGTGAGGGTGACGATGAGTTGCTCGTTCGCGGCGGAGGTTCGCCATTGCCAGCGGTAGAGCCATGTCAGTGGAAAGCCTTCGGTGGAGCCGTCCAACTGGGTCAAGATGAGGCTGCGGTGATTGTCTTCACTGGTGCAGCAGCTCGTTTCGGAGGAAGAAAGAAACCGGGTCAGATTGGCATCGGCGGTTTCGGATGAGGTTGGTTTGATGGGCATGGGTTGGAAGGTGGAATGGTTTAGAACCGCATCCGCATCGCGGGAGCGTTGTGCACCGATTGATGGGAGCGCCGTTTACTGCTGGTGCTGTTCTCGACCGCCGGACGGGGTTTTGCCGCAGGGAGTGGCACTGGAAGCGGCACGGTCGGTTCCGGCAAGTGGACAAAGGGCGTAGGTATGATCCGGGGAGATAGGTAACACTTTGTCCGGATTGATGGGTGACAGTATTGGTCGGGGATATGCCCTGGCAAAACCTAACACCCATGGAAGAGATCAACCGATTCGTAGTCTTGGCGCAAAGCGGACGCTTTAGCGTCGCTGGAGTTTGGCTCGGATGGTAGCGATCAGGAAGGCGGCGTAGCGAGGACTACGCAGCGGAGAAGAGCGCGTGGGTAAGACTGGGGGTTAGTTTCTCATCGTTGGTGTCGCACGAGGCGGGCGACGTGAAGTGGGCGA
>JBDNFZ010000615.1:0-10776 GCA_041689555.1 Opitutaceae bacterium
GGCTCCAAGGCCCAAGGTCCGAACGGGACTGACCGCAGGCGGGGAGGGCGGGCCGGCCGGCCCGCCCTCCCCAACACCGCTGGCCAAGGGCAGCTTGCTTGAAGCCTCTGCCCTTGGCCAGCAGTGCTACAAGGTCCCGATGCTACCCGGGAAAGTCTGAATCTCACCGGCCGTGGGCGTGGGCAAAAGCGCGTTGGGGTCAACGCGCTCCACCTCAGAGAGCAATTTCCTGAGCGCAACGCACTCATCGTCGGACGAACGCCGCGGCGGCTAGATCGAGCGTAACGCGAGCGCTTTCGTTGCCGAGGCGGTCCACGGCGGTGACGACGGCGCGGTCGGGCGCGCCGAGTTTCGGGTCGGCGGTGAGCGCGAGGATGGGAGCGGCGGAGGGGACGACCGAGAAGCGCCACTCGCCGCCGTAGCGGAGCCACACGGCGAACTTCGCGGCCGCCTCACCGATGCCGGGCGTCATCAGAAGCTCGCCCGCGCTCAGCGAGAGCGTGAGCACAGGCGCGGGCGGCGGCACCGCATCGAGCCACGGGGTCGCCGGCACGAGCGCGGGACTTGAATAGTTCGCGGCGGCGAGGGCGTCGTTCAAGCCGCGGGAATTTTTCATCAACGGCACCATGCTGAAATGAATATGACCGGTCGCGGCGGGGCGCGTGCGAAGCAGGTCGATCTGGCCCGTGATCTCGGCCGCCTCCCACGGCTTCGGCTCCGCGCTCACCTGACTCGTGTAGAGACCGGGCCAGAGATGGCGTTTTTTTGGATTTTGCCCCGCCCAGTAGTCGAGCAACACGCCGAAGGCCTGGGCCTTTTGCGCGCGCGGCCAGTAGAGTTGCGGCGTGAGGTAGTCCATCCAGCCGCGCTCGACCCAGAGTTCCACGTCGGCGTAAAGCTGGTCGTATTGGCTGAAACCGGCGATGCCCGGCGGGCGACGGTCGGGCCGGCCGATGCCGAAGGGACTGATGCCGAAACGCACCGCGGGCTTCTCCTCGCGGATCGTGCGGTAGAGCGCCTCGACGAGCAGGTCCACGTTTTGCCGCCGCCAACCGGCGCGGGAGAGCTTGCCGCCGGTGGCGAGGTAGCGTTGCCATGCGGGGCCGTCGGGGAATTCGAGATTCTTCGCGGCGGGCGCGGCCCCGGGAGCGGTGAGCGCGGCGGCGTTGGCGGCGGAGGGCGCACGGTCCGCGATCGGGTAGGGATAAAAATAATCGTCGAGGTGGACGCCATCGAGGTCGTAGTTGCGGACGACCTCGCGAACGACGGCGAGCGTGCGGCGTTGGGCGACTTCCTCGCCGGGATCCATCCACATGAGGTCGCCGTAGGTCTTGACCGCCTCGGGGTCGGTCTTCGCGAGGTGGCTCGGCGCGAGCGGAGAAATGGCGCGCTGGTGCCGGGCGCGGTAGGGATTGAACCACGCGTGCAACTCGAGGCCGCGGCGGTGCGCGCCGTCGATCCATTCGCGGAGGGGATCGTAGAGCGGCGCGGGCGCGAGGCCCTGCGTCCCGGTGAGAAACTCCGACCACGGCTCGAGCGAAGACGGATACATCGCGTCGGCCGCCGGGCGCACTTGGAGGACGATGGCGTTGAGCTTGAGCGCCTGCGCGCGGTCGAGGATCGCGTCGATCTCGGCGCGTTGTTGCACGGTGGGGAGACCGGGTTTGCTGGGCCAATCGATGTTGGCGACGGTGGCGACCCACACGCCGCGAAATTCGCGCGGTGCGGGCGGCGGCGCGTCGCCGGTATCGGCGAGCGGCGGCGGCACGGACGGGCGGAGTGGACGTTGGCACGGGCGCGGTGGTGCAACCGCCGAGGGCGAGGAAGGCGAGCGCGGCGGTAGCAAGCAGCACGGGGCGTAGGCGAAAGCGCGTTGGGGTCAACGCGCTCCACCTCGGAAGGCGTGACAGACTCATAATTTTTGCGCGAGCGCGCGGCGGGTGTTGCCGGCGACGGCGTCGAGTGCGGACTGGGCGGCGGCTGTATCGCAGCCGAGACGGAGCGCGACGATGGCGGTCTTCACTTTGTAGCCGCAGGCCTCCAGCGCAGCTTGCGCGGCGGCGTCGGTCGCGCCGCTCGCGCGCACGGTGAGGGCGATGGCGCGGCGGTAGAGTTTCGCGTTGGTCGGCATCACATCGACCATGAGATTGCCGTAGACTTTGTGCAGCCGGACCATGATCGCGCTCGAGAGGGTGTTGAGGAAAATTTTCTGCGCGGTGCCCGCCTTGAGGCGCGTGCTGCCGGAGATGGTTTCGCTGCCGGTGTCGAGCGTGATGCCGATCTCGGCGGCGGCGGCCACCGGCGAATCCGGATTGTTGGCGGCGCCGATCGTGAGCGCCCCGGCGGCACGCGCGGCCTCGAGCACACCCAGCACGTAGGGCGTGGCGCCAGAGGCGGCGAGGCTGATGACGACGTCGTGCCGGATGGGTTGGGCGGCGCGGAGATCGGCGGCGCCCTGCGCGCGGTTGTCCTCGGCGCCTTCGACGGCCTCGAAGAGCGCCTGGCGGCCGCCGGCGAGGAGCGCGACGACGCGATCCTTGGGCCAGGAAAACGTCGGCCAGAGTTCGACGCTGTCGAGCAGGCCGAGGCGGCCGGAAGTGCCGGCGCCGGCGTAGATGAGGCGTCCGCCGGCGGCGATGCGCGGCGCGGCGGCGTCCACCGCACGGGCGATCTGCGCGGCGGCGGCGTGGACGACGTTGGCAGCGTGGATCTGGTCTTCGGTAAAGGCGCGGACCAAAGCCTCGGTCGGGTATTGGTCCAAATCGGGGTGCCGCCCGCTCGGGGTTTCGGTGTTCAGCATCGGGGTCAAAGAATCCCGCGTTGCCCGGGCGGATTCAACCGCACATTTTATTTTTCCGATGGCAAAACACCCCGACCCGACCGAAACCGGACTCTTCATCGGCACCCTCTCCGGCACCAGTGTGGACGGGATCGACGCGGCGCTGGTGCGCTTTGCGCCCCGGCCGGAAGTGGTGGCGACGCACACGCGACCATTTCCCGCCGACTTGCGCGCGGAGTTGCTCGCGCTCTTCGCGCCCGGCGAAGGCGAGATCGACCGGCTGGGCCGGGCCGACGTGCGGCTCGGTCGTGAGTTTGCGCGAGCGGTGCGGGAGCTGTTGGCGGCGGCGGGCGTCGCGCCGGCGGCAGTGCGCGCGATCGGCAGCCACGGACAGACGGTCCGCCATCGGCCGGGCTTCGATCCGGCGTTTACGCTCCAGATCGGGGATCCCAACGTGATCGCGGCGGAGACGGGCATCGCGGTGGTGGCGGATTTCCGGCGCAAGGATCTGGCGCTCGGCGGCCAAGGCGCGCCGCTCGTGCCGGCGTTTCACGAGGCGGTCTTTCGCTCGCGGGAGCGGGATCGCGTGATCGTGAACATCGGCGGGATCGCCAATCTCACCGCGCTGCCCGCCGACCCGGCGGCACCGGTGCGCGGCTTCGACACCGGGCCGGGCAACACGTTGCTCGATGCGTGGGCGCGCCGCGTGCTCGGCGAGCCGATGGATCGCGACGGCGCGCTGGCGGCGCGGGGGCGCGTGGGGACGGAGTTGTTGCGCGCGTTTTTGGCGGAGCCGTATTTCGCGCAGGCGGCGCCGAAGAGCACGGGGCCGGAATTGTTTTCGCCGGCGTGGCTTGATCGTCACCTCGGGGCGAAGGGGTTCGGAGCGAGCGATGCGGAGGTGCAGGCGACGCTCGTCGCGCTCACCGCGCAGACGATCGCCGGTGCGATTCGCGCGTTGCCGGGGCTGGACCGGCCGGAGGTCTTCATCTGCGGCGGCGGTGCGCGGAACCCGACGCTGATGCGGGCGCTAAAAGAGGCGTTGCCGGAATGCGCGGTCGGGGTGACGGATGCGCTGGGCGTGGCGGCGAGCTGGGTCGAGGCGCTGGCGTTTGCGTGGCTCGCGCGGCAGCGGATGCTCGGACTTCCCGGGAATTGCCCGGCGGTGACGGGGGCGTCGCGGGCGGCGGTGCTCGGCGGGTTATGGGTGCCGTGAAGCTCGGAAACCGACCGGCGGTCGGTTCTACATTCGGATCGGCTCTACAGTTGAGCGACCGGCGGGAGCGTGATCTCGCCGGAAGCGACGCGGTGGAGGAAGAGCGCGACGATCTGCGCGCGGGGCGCGATGGTCTCGACGCGGCAAAATTCGCGGTCGCTGTGCAAGTTGTCACCGATGGGGCCGACTCCGTCGAAGTTGGGCAGGCCGCCGGCGGTGAGGAAATTCCCATCGGAACCGCCGCCGCCGTGGACCCACGTGAACGGTGCCACCCCGACGTCGCGCGCGGCGCGTTGCCACTCGGGGAACGCGGCTGCCTCGGCGGGCAGGCATTCTTTAGGAGGACGGTTGAAGCCGCCCTTGAGCTCGAGCTTAAGACCGTCGCGAGTGTTGATGCGGTCGGCGAGGGCTTGAAAACACGCGAGCAAGGGCGGGCCGTCGGCGACCTGGGTGATACGGATATCGATCTCGGATTGCGCGAAGTGCGGCACAACGTTGGTCGCGGCGGCACCGCCGCGGATGTTACCGACGTTGACCATCACGCCGGGCATTTGCGCGGGAATCTTCGCGGCTTCTAGGAGAAATTCGGCGAGCGCAAGGATGGCGCTGCGGCCGTCGTTGGGGGCTTTCGCGGCGTGCGCGGCGCGACCGTGGCAGGTGGCGACGAGGCCGCCGGTGCCCTTGCGGGAGTGGATGATGTCGCCGGAGGTGCGGCCCGGCTCGAAGACGAAACCAAATTGATGGCGACGGGAGGCCGCGCGGAAGAGATGGGCGGTGCCGTGCGAACCCGTTTCCTCGTCGGGCGTGAGCAGGACTTCCCAGCCGAGGCGCGCGGCGTGGGGCGTGGCTTCAAAGGCTTCGAGCGCGGCGAGAAGGGTGACGAGGCCGCCCTTCATGTCGGCGGCGCCGGGGGCGTTGAGCGTGGTGGCGTCGAGCCAGCGGCAGGTCTGAAAGGCGTCGTCGGCCTCGTAGACGGTGTCGTAGTGGCCGCAGAGCAGGACCTGCGTCGGTGCGGTCGGGCGGAGGCTAATGCTCAGGGCGCGGGTGCCGGGCGGATTGAAGCCGGGGGCGTCGGTGACGATTTCGTCGATGGTGGCGGCGGGAAACACGCGGGCGAATTCGGCGAAAAGCGCCTCGCGCATGCGTGTGAGGCCGGCGGCGTGGCCGGAGCCGGAGTTGATGGCGCACCAGCGTTCGAGCAGCGCGCCGAGCTCGGCGGTGCGGGCGGGGAGCGCGGCGATGGAAGGAGGGACGGGGGAGGCGATCATGCGAGGCGGAAGACGGAGAGAAAGATTTATGGCCACAAAAAACGCAAAGGGGCAGGGGCTGCGGCGGATTCTCCATGGCGCCTATAGGCGCGCGGGAGATACGGAACGGAACCGGGATGGCGCAGGTAGGAGCAAGTTTATTTGCGAGGATCGGCGGGACAACGGAGCCAGGGCAGCGGGCGGGCGCGGATCGCAAATAAATTTGCTCCTACGGGCGAGGCACCCCTTGAGCGGTTCGGCGGAAGAGCGGTTTTTTTTGGCCACAAAAAACACAAAGAGGCAAGGGCTGCGGCGGGTTCGCCAATGCGCCTATAGGCGCGCGGGAGTTACGCGACGGAACCGGGGGGACTCTTGGTGTTTTTCGTGGCTAAAAATCCGTGTCGGGCACGGTTGGCCGGGGTAGGAGCAAATTTATTTGCGAGGATCGGCGGGACAACGGAGCCAGGGCGCGGGCGCGGGCGCGGACGCAAATAAATTTGCTCCTACGGGCGAGGCACCCCTTGAGCGGTTCGGCGGAGGGGCGTTTTTTTTTGCCACAAAAAACACAAAGGGGCAAGGGCTGCGGCGGATTCTCCATGGCGCCTATAAGCGCGCGGGAGATACGGGACGGAACCGGCGGTAATCTTGGTGTTTTTCGCGGCTAAAAATCCGTGTCGGGGAGGGATGGCCGGGGTAGGAGCAAATTTATTTGCGAGGATCGGCGGGACAACGGAGCCAGGGCGTAGGCGCGGGCGCGGGCGTGAGGACAGATCGCAAATAAATTTGCTCCTACCGGCGTGGGCCTTTGAGCGGTTCGACGAAGGGACCGATTTTTTGGCCGCAAAAAAAACACGAAGGGACAAGGGCTGCGGCGGGTTCGCCATTGTGCTTACAGGCGCGCGGAAGTTACGCGACGGCACCGAAGGGACTCTTGGTGTTTTTCGTGGCTAACATTCCCGAGCGGGTCGGAACGTGATTCTAACAACCCCGCCTCTCGTAAACGCTCAGCAGGCTTAGAACCCGGCGCCACTCGGAAGGACGACGCGCGGGGCGTCGGGGCCGTCGAGCTGGCGGAGGGCGGCGAGCGGATCGTCGGCGAGGCGCAGGAACTTGAAGCCGATGAGGCGCTGCTTTGCGCCGGGCGCGGCAGCCTTCTCGGCGGCGTGGGCGATGAAGGCGGCGAGCGTCTCCTCGCGGACGGCGGGCTCGGCGGAATGGATGATGTGGACCGTGCCGTCGGCGCCGCGGGCGACGAAGCCGGTGTGGCCGACCCAGGCGTTGCCGCCGTAGATCGCGGTGTTGGCGTGGCAACCGGGACGGATCGAGGCGCGCACGACATTGACGAAATCGCCACCGCGGAGATGCGGCAAGACTGTGTCAAGCGCATCGAGCGGGATGTAGGTGTCGCGGAATTCCTCTATCGGGATCGTGGTCTTCAAGCCGTAACGGCCGAGAAGAAATTTCGAGCGGTCGATGGTCTGGGCAAAAGGCACGGCCTTCGCACCGGCGAGTTCGGTCGTGAGATCGCGCACGAGCCACCGATTGGAGACGTTCCAATCGGCTTCGGTGTAGTGGTTGCGCGTGGCGACGCCGAGGCGGCCGTCGCGGTAGCGGATGCGCTGGAGGAGGCGCATGAAGCCGGACCAGTCGCGGGTGAGCGCCATGGCGTAGATGTGCTCGGTGAAGACGAGGCAGTCGCTCTTGGTGAGGCAGTAGAGCGGCTGCGGATCGTAGCTCTCGAACGGCATTTCTCCGAGGAGGTAAAGCTCGTAGGGCTGGCCGATGTTTTTTCGGGCGAGGTGGACGATACGTTTCCGCAGATCGGGCTCGGTGGACCGGAGGTAGGCGAGGTAGCGGCCGGTCTCGGCCTCGGTGAATTGGTAGAGGGGCTTGGCGAGGAGCGGGGCGATGGGATCGGCGACGGGCGCGGCGGGAGAAGGGGTCTCGGCGGCGAGCAGGCGCGTGGCGAGGAGCGCGAGGAGAACGAACGGAAGACGGAGCGACATGGGAAAAGAAAAACGGGGGCGATCCGTGAGGATCGCCCCCGCGAGGGTGAACGGTCGGGCGGCTTGTTAGAACTGGCCGGTGACGCCAACGCTGATGGACATCGGTTGGCGAAGGTCCAGACGGAGGCGGTCGGACTGGAAGGTGTAGATGCGCGGACCCTGCGCGGTGATGTTGTTAACGTTGAGGAAGACCCTGGCGTAAGGGCGGACGAGGTAGTTGACGCCCGTGGCCATCGTGAGGAGGGAGTCGCGGAAAATGTTTCCGTTGGCGTTGGTGAAGGCGGACACCAGCCCATTATTGACCGGGAAAGCCTGATTGGTGGCGTATTCGTCGGTGAAGTTGAGGTCGAAGGAGGCGCCAAATTTTTTGTAGGAGTAGAGCAGGCCAAAGTTGGCGGCGACCGGGATGGCGAAGGGAATCTCCTTCGTCGAGGCCTTGTAGGTGTTAAGCGCACGGCCGGTGATGGGCTCGAACTGGGTGATCACGCGTTGCTTGGCCGAGAGGAGGGAGAGATTGCCACGAACGGTGAGGCCCTTGAGGTAGCCGGGCAGGAAGCTGAGGCGCTGGCGGAAATCAAGCTCGACGCCCTCGAAGACCGCCGTGCCGTTGTTAAGCGGGCGGAGGATGGTGTAGCCGCCGTAGAGCCCGTCGAAGCCGTTGTCCGGAGTGTTGGGCACGGTGACGCCGGAAGAGGGCGAGACGGTGGAAATGCGGTCCTTGTTCCAGCGGCGGAAAACGCCGATGGAGGCGATGCCGCCGGATTTGGAATAATACTCGAGCTTGATGTCGATGTTCTCGGCCATTTCGGGGACGAGATCGGGGTTACCGATCGTCACGGTCTGGTTCAGGTCGCTGATCGCGACAGCGGGCACGAGCTGGAGGAGGTCGGGCCGGAGGTAGCTGGTGGAGTAGCTGGCGCGGAGTTTGAAATTGGCGGTGAGATCGTAAGCAAGGTGGACGCTGGGGAAGCTCTTGTCGCTGCCGCCCTTGGTGGCCTGTGAATTATAGTCGAGGATCGCGCGCTTGAAGTGGTCGGGCTCGGTGGCGATCGGGGTGGAGCGGGCGCGGAAATAGGTTAAGGTCGAGATCTTGCTTTTCTCAAAGCGGACACCACCGAGCACATTGAGCCGGCCTAACTTGGTGGCGGCCTGGATGTAGCCGGCGTCCACGGTTTCTTTCATGATGCGGCGCGAGGTGAACTGGCTCGTCGCGGTGAAGTTCAAATCCTCATACCAAAGGGCGGAGTTGCCGAGGGTGTTGTTGATGTTGACGACGTCGAAGACGGGGAGGCGCTGGCCGCCATGTTGCTCCTCGAACGCGGTGATGGGTGTGAGCGCGCCGGCCAGCACGGTCCCGGGCTGCTGATACCAACGCCGGGGGAAGACCTGGCGGTTGTTGACCTTGCGATTGACGGTATCGAAGCCGGCCTTGAGGAAGAAGGGGACGGCGGTTTCGAAGTTGTAAGTAGCGTTGACCGTGCCGGACCATTCGTCGGTCTCGGTGATGGTGCTGCGCTTGACGAAGTTGCCGGATGTCACGTTGACAGGCTGGGTGGTCGTGTTGGCGAGAGCGGTGATGAAGGGCGTGTAGCTGGCGACGTCATAGACGCTGGCTCCGGCGGTCTGGGTGAAGACGCGGCCGTCGTTGTTGGTCTTGTCGAGGGAGAAGCCGATGGGCTGGTTGGTGCGGATGGAGAGCTGGCCGCCTTGGCGCTCGCGACCGGCATTGGAATCCCAAGTCGTGGAACTCTGGCGCCACGAATGATCGATCTTGAGCTTACCGAGATCGTGCTCGAAGGCGACGGTGGCGGTCGGGTTCTTGGAGACGAAGGAGAGGGCCCAGGTGCGGATGTTCATCTGCGCGTTACCCACAGGGCGGATCTCGGTGCGGTTGGGGTTGGTGAGCGGGAGCCAGCCGCCATTGGGATTGGTCGTGGCGTTAAAGGCGCTGAGGCCACCCGCGAGCGTGACGGGCACGGCCGGATACGCTTGGCTACCCGAGAAGAACGGGTTGATGAAGTTCCAGTTGAAGAAGGGCTCGCTGCCGGCGTTGTAAAGAAAGCGGGCGGAGACGGTGGTGGTGGTGCCGAGCTTATAGTCGGCGCGGAGGCTGAGGCCGGTGATGAAGCGGTGATTGGTGCCATCGCGACGGTCGTAGTCGCGGAGGGCCGCGTTGGGGTTGATCGTATTCTCGTATTGGAAGAGATCTTGGTTGAACTGGCGAACCACCTGCTGGTTGGAGGCATTGACGGCGAAGGCGAAATTGCGGGTGCCGCCCAGCACATCGAAGACCTCGGTATAGCCCACGGAACCGGAGTAGCTGAAGGGGCGCTTGCCGTAGGCGGTGGAGCGCTCTTCCTGCGCGGGCGCGTAGTTATTGCTGTAGCTGTAGTTGAAACGGCGGCGCTCCTGCATCGCGAGCGGGGAGCGGGACTTCAGGTTGATCTGGGCCCCGAAGCCGTCGGCGCGTTTGTCGGGCGTCTGGCCGTTGATGACCTCGATGGCCTCGAAGCTTGAGGCGGAGAAGGAGTGGAGGGTGGCGGTGCGGCCGTTACCGCCGACGCCGGTGGCCGACATGCCGTCGATGACGAGGCGGGTGGCGCTTTGGCCGTTGGAGCCGACCTGACCGCGGATGGTGACGTTGTTGATGAGGTTGTCGTCATCGACGGTGAACGTAACGCCGGGCAGACGGGTCAGGAGTTCGCCTACATTTTGGGAGGGTAACACGCCCCATTCGTCGAGGGCGACGGCGGTTTTAACGTTGGCGGCGCTGCGCTGCTCGGCGATGGAGAGCGCCTGACCTTCCTTCTGGGTTTCAACGGTGAAGGCGGCCATCGCGATCACGTCGGAGTTGCTGAGGTTAAGGTTAACCGAAGCGGACTGACCGGCCGGCACCGAGACACGTTCGCGAAGATCGGTGAAGCCGGAGTAGCTGACCACGAGTTCCTGCACGCCGGCCGGAACATCGGAGAAGGTAAACTTACCGGCGCTGTCGGTCACCTCGACGCGGTTGAGCGCGGGCAGGCTCACGGTGGCGCGCTGCAAGGCGTTTTGGGTCGAGATACTGCTGACGGTGCCGGTGATGGAACCCGTGGCACCCGATTCAGCGGCGCGGGCATTGGACGGGGCGAGGCTGAGGACGACGGCGAGGCTGGCGGCGAGCGCCAGGAGCCGGGCAAACGGACGGAGAACAATACGGGCGGTGGTAGGACTCATCGGGTGGTGTGGGTTGGCAGGACGCGACAGGGGATGTCTCGACCTACGGATTGGTTGAACGACTGCCCCGACAGATATTCTGCCGCCGGGCGCGTCCAAGTTTAATCTGGCGCGCGGAGCCGACGCTTGGTCGCTCAGATCGGAGCCAAACCACCGGCTGGCATTTCTGTTAAAAAATAGGTAACTGCTCAGGCGGCAACTTTAGCCTGAGGTGAGTTTGGCGGTGCTTGGGCTTGGGAAACGGGCGGGGGTTTCGGCGGTAGCCAAGGCTGAGCGGCCAGTGCTTGGACGATGCCGTCGAAGAGGTCGACC
>JBDNFZ010000616.1:0-2547 GCA_041689555.1 Opitutaceae bacterium
GCGCCGCCGTCGAGGGAGAGCGACTGGTCGGGGATCGCGAGGCGGTAGTCGATGTCGATGACGCGGCCGAAGCCTTTGCAGCGGGGACAGGCGCCGAGCGGGGAGTTGAAGGAGAAGAGGGGCGGCGAGGCCGGGCGAAACGTGCGACCGGTCTTGGGCGAGTGCAGGCCGCGGGAGTAATGGCCGACCTCGGCGAGGGTATCGGCGGCGAAGAGATGGACCTGGCCATGCCCGAAGTGGAGGGAAGTCTCGACGGCCTCGAGGAAGCGGGATTTTTGGTCCGCGCCGAGGGTGAGGCGATCTTGGACGACCAACAAGAACGCCGAACGCTCAACGCGTAACGCCGAACTCTGAAGTTCAGACGAGGCGAGCAGGTCGTCGATTTTGTGGATTTGACCGGCGGCGAGGACGCGGACGTAGCCTTGGTTTTTGAGGCTGGTGAGGATCTCGGACCAAGCGAGGTTGGCGGGTTTATCGACGCGGAAGCCGATGAGCGCGGTGCGGGCGGGATGCGCGGCGAAGGATTTTTGCCAAATGGTCTGGGGATTGTCGTCTTCGACGGGCTCGCCGGTGGCGGGGTCGTGGCACGTGGCGACCTGGGCGAACCAGACTTTAAAGAAATCGGTGAGCTCCGTCATCGTGCCGACGGTGGAGCGGGAGGTCTTGACGGTGTTGGTCTGCTCGATGGCGATCGAGGGGCGGATGTTTTCGATAGAGTCGACCTTGGGCTTGTCGAGGAGGTCGAGGAACTGGCGGGTGTAGGCGGAGAACGTCTCGACGTAGCGGCGCTGGCCTTCGGCGTGGAGGGTGTCGAAGACGAGTGAGGACTTGCCCGCGCCGCTCAGGCCGGTGACGACGACGTAGCGGCCGAGCGGGAGGTCGAGGTCGAAGCCCTTGAGGTTGTTTTGGCGGACACCGCGGAGACGGATGCACTCGGGCGCGGGACGCAAGGCGACGGCGGAGACGGTAGATTTTTTAACCACGGATGCGCACGGATGGACACGGATGCCGAGAACGCAAACGCCGACCGGCGCAGGGGAAGACTGCGGACACAACGGTGTCAGGAAGGCGCGGGAAACGCGCTCACTTGCCGGTGAGGGTCAGCTTCGCGCCGGCGGCGTTGATCGCTTTGGCGACGGAGGCGCTCGGCCGGGAGTCGGTCACGATCGTGAACCGGCGATCAAAGGGCGTGGTCAGGCTGAGGGCCTTGCGGCCGAACTTGGAGTTGTCCAAGGCGAAGACGGTGCGCTCGGCGGCGCCGATCATCTTGCGCTGGGCGGCGACGATGAGGGCGTTGTGGTTCCAGATGCCGTTTTCGGTGATGCCGGCGCCGCCGAGGATGGCGAGGTCGGCGTGGGTCTGTTCGAAAGATTGCTCGCAGAGCGGGCCGACGAGGACGCCGAGGCGGCTGTAGATGCTGCCGCCGGTGACGATGGTCTCGACGCTGCCGATTTCACCGAAGAGGGAAGCGATGGGGAGGGAGTTGGTGATGACTTGAAGGTGTTTGTCGGCGAGGAGGCGGGCGACGGCGTAGGTGGTGCTGCCGCCGTCGAGGATGACGGTCATACCGGGCAGGACCTGTTCGGCGACGAGGCGGGCGATGGCGAATTTCTCGTCGGGGTGGCGCTGGTTGCGGGCGATGAAATCGTATTCCTGGGCGAAGGCGTCGGTCTCGATCAGCGAGGCGCCGCCGTGATGGCGGCGGGCAATGCCGCGGGTCTCCAGCGAGTCGAGCACGCGGCGCACCGTGGACAGCGAGCCGCCGAAACGCGCGGCGAGGGTGTGGAGGTCCGCGTATTTGTGCTCGCGGAGATGGCGTTCGATGGAGTCGGTGCGTTGCTGGTTGGTCATCGCGGGGTGGTGGGCGGGTTACGGGCGATGGGTGAGACGGGTAAACAGGTCGAGATAGGCGGCGACCTGACGGGCCGGATCGAAGGTGGAGCGGGCGTAGTCGCGGGCTTCGCCAGCGAGCGTGGCGCGGGCGGCGGGGGCGAGTTGAAACAAAGGCGCGAGGGCGGCGAGGAAGGCGGCGCGGTCGTCGCGAAGGATGACCCAGCCGGTGCGTCCCGGGATGAAACACTCGCCGATACCTTGGGCGGCGTAGGCGACGGCAGGAAGACCGTGGGCCTGGGCTTCGATCAGAAAGTTGGAGAGCGATTCGCTTGCCGAGGCGTGGACTGCGACATCGGCGGCGGCGTAGAGCGGGGCGGGGTCGCGCAAGAAACCGAGGAAGCGGATCCGGGATTGGAGATTGAGCCGGGCCGCGAGGCGTTCGCACTCGGCGCGCGCGGGACCGACGCCAGCGAGCCAGAGTTGCCAGTCGGCAGCGGGCGGGAGCGCGGCAGCAAGATGGATGAGCTCGCGCTGGTTTTTCTCGGGGCGGAACATGGCGACGTTGAGGAGAATCGTCGTCGACGGGGAGGCCCCGTGTTGGGCGCGCAGCGCGGGGTTGCCGGCGGCGGTCGAGGGCGGGAAGACCAAGGAATTATGGATGACGGTGATTTTGCCGGCGGGCAGAAGGTAGCGACCGACGAGGGTTTCCCGCGC
>JBDNFZ010000617.1:0-1403 GCA_041689555.1 Opitutaceae bacterium
CTCGAGGTCGTCGTTCATCGTGCGCATCGGCCGGCTGACGGCGTTGAACACGATACCGTCAACGCGGCCGTGCTGCGCCAAAACGCGGTCGCGCAGGGATGCGAGCGAGGCCTCGGAGCCGATATCGGTCTCCTCGATGAAGACCTTGCGGCCGGCGGCGCTCTCGGTGTCGGCGAGCGACTGGAGGGCGGCGCGGTTGCGCGAGGCGACGACGAGGATGGCGCCCGCGGAGGCGAGCGACTTGACGAGGGCGCGGCCGAGCAGGCCGGTGCCGCCGAATTGAATGACGACTTTGCCGGTGAGGGAGATGTTGGTGTCGGGCATGGGATGGAAAAGGTTCAGAGTGCCGGCGGGGTTCCGGCGAAGACCGCGTTGCTGTCGAACCGACCGGTCACAATGGCCAACCGTTCGGCCGGGCGTTGGGAAGCGTTGGTCGGCAGGACGGCGGCTTCACGCGTAGGGGGAGCGCACCGGCGGACGGACGGCTTCGGGCAGCTCGTTAATCAGGCCGCGGACGAGGTCGAGCCGTTGCTTTACATAGCCGGTAAGGGCGACCACATCGGCCCCGATGTTGACGACACGGTAGCCTTCCTCGACCAGCTGGGCGAGGGGGGCGATGAGGCCGGCGGTCATGGCGAACTTCCCGTGCTTGCGGGTGGCGGCGCCCACGCGCTTGCGTGCGGCCACGACCTCGGGGGCGTCGATCTGGCCCGCCTTGCCGATGCGGTGGCTGAAGTCGCCCGGGCCGAAAAGGATGCCGTCGAAGCCGGGAACGGAGCAGATTTCCTCGACGTTTTCGAGCGCCTCGGGCGACTCGATCTGGAGGATCACGATCCGCTCGGTGTTGGAGTGGCGGATATACTCGTCCATCGGGATGAGGCAGAACTCGCCGTCGATGTTGCCGCCGTCCAAAGCGCGCTTGCCGATCGGGTGGAAGCGCACCCACTCGACGATCTGGCGGGCCTCCGCCGCGCTGGCCACGTGCGGGACAATGATGCCCTGCGCGCCGGCCTCGAAGGGACGGATGTAATCGCTGTAGCTGCCGCGGCCAACGCGAACAAGCGCGTCGATGTTGTGCAGACGGGCGGCGCGGATCTGGTTTTCCAACCCGATCCAGTCGTTGGGCACATGCTCGGTGCAGAGCCAGACGCCGTCGACGCCGCACAGGCCGGCGATCTCGATGACACGCGGTTCGGAGAGATTGACCTTGAGGACGGTGGGAAGCTGGTTCTCACGCAGGAGTTTTAAAATACGACTTGGGCGGGCGCTCATAAATGTGGGTTTTAGATTTCGGAAAGAAGGACCTCGCGACCGCCCTCGTCGCGGCTGCGGATGCCGGCGATGAGGAGCTGCATCAGCTCGACGGTCTCGGTGATTGGGAACGGGCGGACCCCGGTGCGCAA
>JBDNFZ010000618.1:0-2854 GCA_041689555.1 Opitutaceae bacterium
ACCATCTACACGTCGACCAACCAATACGCGGTCGTCCTCGAGCTCGCCGAGAAATACCTCCGCGACCCCGCCTCGCTCGCGCTCCTTTTCATCCGCAACCGCGAGGGCAAGCTCATCCCGCTCGAGAGCGTCGCCAAACTCCGCCCCTCCGTCGGCCCGCTCACCGTCGCCCACCTTGGCCAGGTTCCCGCGGTCACCATCAGCTTCAACCTCCGGCCCGATCTCTCCCTCAGCCAGGCTACCGAGCAGATCGAGAAACTCGCCGCTCAGGTTCTCCCCGCCACCGTCAACGGCACCTTCCAAGGCACCGCCGCCGCTTTCACCAGCTCGCTCCAAGGCCTCGGCCTTACGCTCCTCATCGCCGTCCTCGTGATCTACATCGTCCTCGGAATCCTCTACGAGGACTTCGTCCATCCCGTCACCATCCTCTCCGGTCTGCCCGCGGCCACCTTCGGCGCCCTCGTCACCCTCCTCATCTTCGGTCAGGAGCTGAATATGTATGGCTACGTCGGTCTCATCATGCTCATCGGCATCGTAAAAAAGAACGCGATCATGATGATCGACTACGCCCTCGAAGCCCGCCGCCATCACGGCAAGTCCGCCGAGGAAGCCATCTTCGAGGCCTGCCTCGTGCGCTTTCGCCCGATCATGATGACCACCTTCGCCGCCATCGCCGGCACCCTTCCCATCGCCCTCGGCTGGGGCGCGGGTGCCGACGCCCGCCGCACCCTCGGCCTTGCCGTCGTGGGCGGCCTGCTCGTGTCGCAGATTCTCACCCTCTACATCACGCCCGTTTTCTACCTTTTCATGGAGCGCTTCACGAAACACCTCACGCCGAAGTCCCTGCCGGAATTGGCTGAAGCTCCCGCCCTCGCAACGGCCGGCAGATAGGCCGAAGCCCGCGCGGTCACCACCGCATAGGCATCCCGAGATGGAAGTATCCGCCGCTCGGCCCCTCCGGCGGCAGCGTCGCCAGCATCACGCTCGTCTTCGCGCCGTCGGCGATCTCCAGCATCGCGCCCGCGCCGCCCATGTCCGTCTTGACCCAGCCCGGATGGGCGGAGTTCACCTTGAGCGGCGTGCCCTTCAACTCCTGCGCCAGCTCGACCGTAAACATATTCACCGCCGCCTTCGAAGCATCGTAACCGAGCAGCCGCGCCGGATAGATCGGCGAATTCGTGTCCCCGTGTTCCGCGAGCGAACCGAGGATCGAAGAAAGGTTCACGATCCGCCCTGCCGGCGATTTTTTCAGCAACGGCAGAAACGCCTGCGTCACGGCGACGAGTCCGAAGAAATTCGTGTCGAACGTGGCCCGCAACGAAGCCTGCGCGACCGTGCTCGGCCCCGTCTCGGTCGCGTAGTCGAGCACGCCCGCGTTGTTCACGAGGATGTCGAGCTGGCCGAATTCTTTTTCCACCCACGCCGCCGCCGCCGCGATCGACGCCGCGTCGGTCACCGAGAGCGCGACGGCCTGCGCCGCCACGCCTTCGCTCTTGAGCTGCGCCACCGCGTCCGCGCCGCGCCGCGCATCGCGCGAACCGAGCACGACCGTGATACCGAGGCGCCCGAGCTGTCGGGCGGTTTCGAGGCCGATGCCTTTGTTGGCACCGGTGATGAGAGCGACTTTGGAAGACATGGCTGAAGGGTTGTTGAAGAACAAATCAGGGAGCAAGCGCCGGATAGTCGGTATAGCCCGCGGCCCCAGCGCCGTAGAACGTCTCGGGCACCGGCGCGTTCAACGCCGCCCCCGCCGCGAAGCGCCGCGGCAGATCGGGATTCGCGATGAAGAGTTTTCCCCAAGCGACCGCGTCGGCCCGGCCCGCGGCGATCTCCGCCTCGGCTTCGGGCGCGGTGAACGCTTGGTTGGCGATGAAGACACCGCCGAAGGACCGCTTCAGCACGGGCCCGAGCCGGGGTTCGGTCAGCCCTTCGCGCGCGCAGAGAAAAGCCAGCTTCCGCCGGCCCAGCTCTGTCGCGAGATAGCCGAAGGTTGCCGCGAGATTCGTGTCGCCCATCCCGTGCGAATCGCCGCGCGGCGCGAGATGATAGCCCACGCGCGCCGCGCCCCAAACGTCCACGACGGTATCCGCAACCTCGAGCGCCAGCCGCGCCCGATTCTCGACGGACCCGCCGTAATCGTCGGTGCGATGGTTCGAGCCGTCCTGCAAAAATTGATCCAGCAAGTAGCCGTTGGCCCCGTGGATCTCCACCCCGTCGAAGCCCGCCGACCGTGCGTTCTCCGCCCCGCGCCGATAGGCATCCACCACCCCGGGCAACTCCGCGCGGTCCAGCGCGCGCGGCGTCACAAAAGCCTTCTGCGGACGGATCTGACCGACGTGCCCCGACGGCGCGATCGCACTCGGCGCCACCGGCAAGGCCCCGCCCAGATACACCGGATCGGACACCCGCCCCACGTGCCAGAGTTGCAAAAACATCCGCCCGCCCGCCGCGCGCACCGCCGTCGTGATGCCCTTCCACCCCGCCACCTGCGCCTCCGACCAGATGCCCGGCGTATCCGGATAGCCCACGCCCATCGGATCGACCGACGTCGCCTCGCTCAAAATCAACCCGGCCCCCGCGCGTTGCACATAGTAGTCGCGCATCAGCGCATTCGGCACCCGCCCCGCCGAGGCCCGGCAGCGCGTGAGCGGCGCCATGATAATGCGGTTGGGCAGAGTCAGGGCTCCGACCCGCAGCGGTTCGTATAACATAAGACGCAACCAGAAAGCCGCCTTGCCGGAAGGCGCAACCTTCGGGCCAAAATTTCCCCGCCCGGTGTTGCCCGCACGCGTGCCGCCCCTACCTTGATCCGATGCTCCCAACCCTGCGCCTCGTCTTCGCAGCCGCCTGCCTC
>JBDNFZ010000619.1:0-2834 GCA_041689555.1 Opitutaceae bacterium
AGCGGCTCGGTTTCGACGACGGTGCCGCCGAGAAGAATGGAGCCGCCGGTGCGTTGGGCGGCGAGAAAATCAACCGCGAGGTCGGCGGGGGCACCGGGAATCGGAAACGTGCGTCCAAGGGCCGGGTCGTCGGCGGAGAGGACGAAGGCCTTGGTCTTTTCGTCGAAGCGGAGGCCGATTTCCTGCCGGGTGTTCAGGGCGGATTTGCGAGCGGCGCGGACGGCGGTCCAAAAGACGTCGTTGGCCGAGGGTGCGCGCTCGGCGATGAGCGCGGAAGAGCCGCCGATGAGCGCGGCGGCGAGGAGGGCGATAAGCGCGAGGGTGAGAAGAATCTCAAGGAGTGTGAAGCCGGCGCGGACGCGCCGGAGGCGCGAGGCGGGAGGGGTGAGGCTTGGGGCGGGGATCGCCGCAGGCGGGAGGCCGGGCGGATCAGGACCGATCCACCCTACGCGGCGGGCGCTCGCAGGGCGGAGGAGCATCGCTCACTTTGCGGTCTCGGACGGGGCGTCCCAGTTGCCGATGTCGTCGGCGGTGCCGTCGGCCTTGTCCACGCCCTTGGAATAGAGATCGTAACCGCCTTTGTTTTTGGTGCCCGGGTAGCGGTATTGGTAGGGCTCGCCCCAAGGATCGAGGGGGACCTTGCTGGCCGTGATGTATGGCCCGCGCCAACGGTCGGCCCTGTTGGCCGGAGCGGTGATGAGCGCTTGGATCCCATCGGCGGTCGACGGGTAGTCGCCAAGGTGGATGCGGTAGGTCGTGAGCGAGGTCTTCATGCTTTCTTTGACGAAGAGGGAAACCGTGGTGACCTGGGCGCCGCCGAAAATCTTGTCGACGTTGCTGATGGCGAGGCCGGCGAGGAGGCCGATGATCGCGAGGACGACGAGGATCTCCAAGAGCGTGAAGGCCCTTTGGATTTTCGATTTTCGATTTTCGATTTTCGATTGCCGGGGGCGGCGGGTGAAGGCGACGGGCATGATGGGGATGAACGTGGTGAAGCGCGGGAGATTGTCGAGACGCGCGCGACGACCCGAGGTTTCAGGCGATTCCCGGCCCACCCACCGGCGAGACTAGCGGGGGGGCTCGCCGCCGGGGGGAGACGGCGGGGTGAGGAGACCGTCGTCGGGGGTGGCAAATTTGCGGTCGGGGCCGGCGGATTGGATCTCCATCCGGTCGGCGGCGAGAGCGTGGAAACGGAACGGCGTGCCCCAACGGTCGCACAGTTCGCCGGCGGCGTTGATCGCGGGGTGGTCGGGCGGGAAGAGGCGGATGCCGAGGACATTCTGGCCGGCAAGGGCGGCGGTGATCTCCGCGTTTTCTCCGAAGGGATGGCCGGCACGGGGAAACGTGAGGCGCCAGTCGGTGAACAGGTCGTTGAGCAGCTGCAGGTCGCGGGTGAGGTCCAAGCGGGGGGAATTCAGGTCGAGAGCGATCGAGACGTGGTCGGGGAACAGGCCGGCGGAGTCGGGAATTTTCGATTTTGGATTTTCGATTTTCGCATCGGGGGACGCCGAGGGGGCTGCGACGACGGGCGGAATTTTTGATTCTGGATTTTCGATTTTCGCATCGGCGGAGGCGGAGGCGGGGGCGCGACGGGCGCGGTGCTGCCAGAGGGCCAGCGCGAGGATGAGCGCGGCGAGCAGCGCGATGGCGGTCAGGCGACGCGGGGACATACGGGGAGACAGAAAACCGACCGGCGGTCGGTTCTACAGTTTCGGGCGCGGCGGCTCCGGGAAAATCAGAGGAAGCCGAGGTTGGGCTTGGCGAAGCGGTTGATGTTGGGGAAGACGGTGGCGAGGTTGGTGGCGCTGACGCCGAACCAACTGGCGAGGGTCGCGCTGTATTCGTCAACGCTCGTGGTGGGAATCCAGTTGCCGCGGGAGCCTGAATCATCGGGGCCGCTGCGGATGAGGGTGGGCATCTTGCCGTAGATGTCGCCGCCCTTGACGGCACCGCCGACAATGAAGTGGTGGGAGCCCCAGGCATGGTCGGAACCGTCGCCGTTGGTGTTGAAGGTGCGGCCGAAATCAGAGGCGGTGAAGGTGGTGACCTGATCGGCGGCACCGAGTTCGGCGGTGGCGTTGTAAAATGCCGAAAGGCTGCGGGAGATGTCGGCGAAGATGTTGGCGTGGGCGCCGGTGGCGGTATTTCCGGCGTTAACCTGCGCGTCGTGGAGATCGAAGCCGCCGATGCGGGCGAAGAAGACCTGGCGCTTGAGGCCGAGCTGGGGGGCGGCGGCGATGAGGCGGGCAATGGTGCGGAGTTGCTGGCCGAGGCTGGTGGTAGGGAAGGCCGTGGTGAAAGGGATCGCGCCGGAGAAAATACTGGCGACGAGGGCGCTGTCGGAGACCGCGTTGGCGGTGAGGCCGCCAAAGGCGGTCTCGAAAAGGTTCTTGTTGGAGGCGGCGAGCAGGTCGTTCTGGGCCTTGGTGCGGATGCTCTGGAAACTCGTGCCTAAGGGCGATGCGGAGCCTGTAACGGTGATGGCCCCGGAGGGGCTGACGGAATATTGGGCGACGTTCTTGCCGACCTGAAAGGCGTTCTGGCCGTTCAACGTGATCGACATAGAGATCGAGTTGTTGGAATTGAAGGCATTTGTGAGGTCGGCCATGCGGCCGCCCCACCCGTTGGTGAACGGTTTGTCGGGGATGCTGCTCTGCCACTCGACCTGCTGGTCATTATGGGAGAAGAGGGCAAGCGGAAGAGGGACCGAGCGGGCAAGATACTGGGCGCGGGTGGTCGGGACGGCGAGGGTGCCGACGTTGGCGAGAAGCGCCATCTTCCCGGAGTCGAAAAGGGAGGCGAGTCCGGCGGTGTTGGTGCCGGCGACATCGGCG
>JBDNFZ010000620.1:0-7537 GCA_041689555.1 Opitutaceae bacterium
CACCGCAAGCGCACAAGATAAGCCCGGCAATCATCCTCGCTTCTGAACTGGTCACGAAACTCCATCACTGTTTGAGGGTAGTCGGCCATACGCTGCCACGCTGCTTTCGACCGCTAGGGGAATCAAGTGCATACCTAGAAAGGTGTATTCCGAGTCCTCGGCATTCGCGATCGTCGTGAAGAACCCTCCGGAGACCGTCAGGGTTTTGTCGTCCACGGGATGGGCCGTCATGTCGGTGATCGCATCAAAGTCCCAGATAATGGGCGCATTCATGTCCACCTTCCCGTCGGCATCGGCGATGAAGGCGTCGGTCTGAGCTGAGCCGCGGTTCCGGTTGGCCCCATACCGGATGTAGCGCTTGATCTTCGAATTCGTCACGATGATCAGGCACGGTCCCGGCAGAGAGACGTCGATCTTCTCCTGGTTGCGTCGGAGCGAGGTGACCCCCGCGATTTTAAACGACTGCCGTTGCGAAGTGACCTCGAAGATATTGGCGGCCCGATTCTCCACCTTGGTGTCGTCTACCACGAATCGGGCGGTGCCGAAGTCGGTGTCGGTCTGGATCACGGCCGTCTTGCCGGCCCCGCCGAT
Source organism: Opitutaceae bacterium (assembly GCA_041689555.1). Lineage (GTDB taxonomy): Bacteria > Verrucomicrobiota > Verrucomicrobiia > Opitutales > Opitutaceae > Tous-C4FEB. The sequence continues at coordinate 592 of JBDNFZ010000620.1, forward strand.
GTAGTAGGTCGCACCGTCGTCCGCTCTGACCGGAAGCCCGCGGGCATTGGCAAACTCGTGGGCCCGCACGATGGCGGCATGGTCATCGGTGACCCCGTCGCCACGGGCGCCGAATGCGCCGTAGTAGACGATGCCCTCGGACTTCTGCGGAGCACTTTGCTTCGCATGTTCCCGGGTCCGCGTCGCCGACCATGCCGACTGGCCGCCGAGAGCGGTCGCGAGGGCGGTAATCAGTCCAGCCCTCCACAACCGCTCGCCGGCCGTTAGACGGGATACAAGGACGATGCGTTGGGTAGCTGGGAACGGTGACATGGGAGTCATCTCCTTTCGCCGACTCTGAGAAGCAGCACAACCCCGTTTCCGAGCGTCGGAGCCAGAACGTGTCTTGCAGCGCGGGCGAGCAGAGGGGCAGGCGGACTTGCCGAAGCTGCGGACCTGGCCAAAGGGGCCCGGGCGGGACGGGCCGCAAGCGATGAAAGAACTGTCGAAAGCCGCCGGACCTCGAACCCGCTGCGGATGCGCGCCGACGGGATTGCCTCGCGCGTGTCCGCGCTCAATCTGCGAAGCATACTTCACTCCTCATGAAAATCCTTCGCTCCCTCCTCGTCCTGACCGGCTTGCTCTCCACCGTCGCGGCGGCCGCCGACACCCCGTTTGAAGCCGCGTATCGCACCTCGTTGCTCAAGAGCTTCGAGGAATCCACCGGCAAGCTGCTGAGCCTCGCCGCCGCGATTCCCGAAGCCAACTACGGCTGGCGGCCCATGGAGGGCGTCAGCACCGTGCGCGACATCCTCGTGCACGTCACCGAGACCCACTACGCGCTCGCCGAGCGGCTCGGCACCAAGCCGCCCCCGGGCATCGAACGGAAAAAAATGGACGCCGCCATGCGCACGAAGGCCGAGGCCATCGCGGCCACGAAACGCTCCGTCGAATTCATGGCCGGCGTGCTGGCGGCGATTCCCGCCGACTCGCTTTTGCCCGAGACAAAAGTCTTCGGCGCCGCGGTGCCGAAGCTGCGCGTGACCCTCCTGCCCGTCGATCACGCCCACGAACATCTCGGCCAGTTGATCGCTTACGCGCGCATGAACCGCGTCGTCCCGCCCTGGAGCAAATAGCCGGCCGCACGTCGCCGGAGTCGTCCCCGGGCGAATGTCCCGCGACCGCATCCGATAAAGACAACCCCGCTCGCGTCGCCTTCGCCGAGGTTTACGACCCGCCCCGCTCGCTCGCACAGGCGCATCACCGAGTCGGCGGTTGAATCGCACCTGCATCCGTAGGCAGCTCGCTTGCGAGCGCTCAACGACCGGAGCGCTCGCAAGCGGGCTGGCCTCCCTCAAAACGGCAGACGCACCCCGCCTGCGGGCAATCAGCCCCGCGCGCTTGACGCCCCCGACGGCGCGCGGCGTGCTCTGCTCCTGACATGTCCAGCGACGCCGCCAACGCCGACCTTCCACCCGTCCTCCCGCAGCCCTCCATATTCATCAGCTACGCTTCCCAAGACCGCCCCGCCGCCCGCCGCCTCCGCGACGCCCTCGAAGCCACCGGCCTCGACGTCTGGTATGACGAAAACGAACTCGGCGGCGGCGACGCCTGGGATCAGAAAATCCGCCGCCAGATCCGCGAGTGCACCTACTTTCTGCCCGTGATCTCGGCGCAGACCGAGGCGCGCCGCGAGGGCTACTTCCGCCGCGAATGGCGTCTCGCCGTCGATCGCAGCCATGACATGGCCGACGACGTGATGTTTCTCCTCCCGGTCGTGATCGACGGCACGGGTGAAAACGGCGCGCGCGTGCCGGAAAAATTCCTCACTGTCCAGTGGCTCAAGCTTCCCGGCGGCGTGGCCACGCCCGCGCTCACCGCCCTTGCCGCCCGTCTCGCCCACGGCGACCACGTCGCGCCCTCCCCGGCCCGGCTCGCCTTCGTCCCGCCGCCGCCGCCCGCGTCCGGCATCCCGCTCCGCCCCACCACGGTTGGCACCCCGGCTTCCACCGCGCCCCCGCCCCTGCCCCTGCCCGCCGCCGACGGTCCGCCGCCGATGCCCGCATTTCCGCACCGCCCGGCAGGCCACCACGACAATCTCAAATACTTCGCCGAGGTCTTCTGGTGGATTCTTTCCACCGCTTGGCTGCTCTTGAAGCGCCTCCCGAAATGGGTGCGGATTGTCCTTAGCGTCTGGGTTGTGATCTGGCTCTTCAGCGGCACCTCCAAGGACCCCGACCGCTCGGTCCGTCGCATCAAGACCGAGAAGTTTGCAACGGACGGCGCCGCGCCCGAGCCGCCGTCCGGCAAGGTCCAGACCGACGCCGCCACGACCGCGTTAAAGAGCGCCGTCAAGGAATTCGCGCGCTCCATGGCCCAAGAAACGGACCAACCTGCCGGCCCAAGCCGGCTCGCCTTGGTGCCCTTCGACTTTGCGGCGACCGAGCCGGCCGCCAAGAAATTCGGCACGGAACTCTTCGGCCGCGTCTTCGGCCGGCTTGTGCTTGCGAAACCCGGCCGCGTCTCCGTGCAACCGCCGGGCGATTCCGCCGCCAGCGACAGCGCGCTCTGCGCGCAGGCCGCCGAGGGTAAAGTAACGCGCCTTGTCATCGCCCGCCTCGATCCCACCGCCGCCGAGACCACCCTGAGCGTGCGCCTCCTCGATACCGCGGACGTCACCACCCTCTGGACCATCCGTTACGCCGTCGCGACCGCCGATGTGAACGACGCTACCGAGGAGATTTTTCGCGCGCTGTCCGGTTCGAAAGCCAAGCCCTGAAGCCTCCGCCCGATCCGGTCGGCGCGCCCTACTTCCCCAGCCGACGCAACCCCTCGTTGATCTTGGCGAAATCGCAAGCGGCCGGATCGTAGTCCGGGCCGATCCAGTCGCGCCATTCGCGGCCGAGGTCGGTGTCGGTCTCCTTCAGGCAGGCCAGCATATCGTGAAACGCCTCCAGCCCGCCGCAGTCCTCCGGCGGCCCCGCGCGCTCGCCCCCCGCGCAATGCGGATAGCGCAGGCCTTTCTCGAGGGCGACGGGCTTGTCCACGCGGACCTCGACCTGCCAGCCCTCGCCAAAATGGTAACCGTAGGAAAACCGTGCGCGGTGCTCGAGATCGAGGTCGATCAAGGCCACATCGCGGTCGTCCTCGATGTTGAGCTCATCGCGCTTGAGCGGATTACCGAAGCGCAGATCGTCGAAAACGAAGGCGTGCGTCTGATAATCGAACCAGTCGAAGGCGATCTGGATGCTGTCGTGCAGCCGCGAGAGCCACATCGACTCGCGCACGAGCAGCAGCCGCCACACACGCGGCTCGGTGCCGACCACGCTGAGGTGCAGCGGAAACACCCGCTCCGCCGCTTTCTTCTTCGCGCGCCCGCCCGCGCCCTCGTGGATGCCGATCATGCGACAGTTGAGCGGGGTCCGGCTCGGGCCGCAAGAAAAGGCGCGCGTGCCTCGCCCGCGCCGGGGCTTTTCCCCCGATTCACCATGCCCGCGTGGCACGGCGCGACTCCAGCGCAGCCTCGGCCATGTCGGGTAACGCGCTCAGAAAATCGAGTCCCGTGCGCCGCTCGATTTCATCGATGCTCGTCAAATAGGCGTCGAGCGTCGCGCCGGCCGCATCCTGTGGCATAACGAACGCCTCCGCACGCACCCGGCCTTCGCTTTCGTCGACAACGATCATGAAGAACGCCGAGGGCACGGCCACGCGTTTTTTTAACCGCTCGGGCCGCGCGGCGAACACCGGGCCCGCCAACACCCAAACCTCCCCGAATCGGCCGGGATAATTGGTGGCGATACGTTGCTCCAAAGTTTTCCAGACGCCCGCATTGAGGCCGTGTTTCTGCGGGCTGATGTTGGACATCAGGAACGTCTCCTCCTGTGCCTGCCGGCCGAACCGCGTGGCGATGCCGTAATTCGGCGCCATGTGCCCGCGGTCGTAACCGCTCCGCGTGTAATCGTCCGGCTCGACACGCGCGGCGGTGCGCTTGTCCATACGAAATTCCTCGGGGCGCGGCGCGGGTTCCTGCCAATCCAAATCGCGCATACGGTAGGCGACCCAGAGCGGATTGCCCAACGCCTCGCTGTAGCCGACCGCGTAGCCGGAATTGAAGAGCACACGCACCGGTCCCGCCCCGCCGGGCGACGGTTGCGGCGCCCCGCCGTAAAAATAAGTGTCGGCACCGGGCGGCGAGCCGCGGACGAAATCCTCGCCGTAGTATAGCTGCCACAGATCCCGGCCCACATCGAAGGCGCTGCTCTGCTTCCGCGTATCGAACAGATTCGTGACCAGCCGCGACACTTCGCGCTGCCGCGACTCGGGTTGAAACCCATACCAACCTCCGATGACGCCCCACAGCAGAAGATTTGCGACGACGAATCCGCGCGTGCGACGAAATGCCTTGGGAAACGACGTGGATTTTGAGCGACGGGTCATGGATGCGCTTGAGCGTGGAGCGAGGGCAACGCGCTCCCCCCGGCGAGGTCAACTCGTGACTCATTCCGCGCGCGGCGCGCTTCATAGCGGGGATATGCACCGGCGGGATTTCAGAACCGATATGCCGCGCTCACGCCGAGCTGGCGCGGGTCGGCGCGGGACTCGTAACGGGTCTCGACGTAGTCCGGGTCGGCGTTGCCGAAGAAGAAGACGCGTTTCTCATAGCGGGCATTCAGCAGATTCCGACCCCAGAGGGTAACGGTCCACTCGCGCCACGCGTAGCCGAGGCTCGCGTTGTAGAGGCGAAACGCGCGGCGGGCCTCGTTTTGGTTGTTGGAGTCGAACTGGCTGGCGCGGGCCACAAGCTCGGCGCGGGCGAAGAACCCGGCCGGGGGGCGATAGTCGGCGGCGAGGGTAAAGCCGTGGCGCGGGGTGTTGGCGAGACGGCGACCACCGCCGGTATTGCCGTTGGCGAGGATGAAGCGATCAAGCGCCGAGCTCATCTGCGCGAGCGTGGCGCGGAGCATGAGGTCGCGCGTGAGAGCGTAGCCCGCGGCGGCCTCGAAGCCGGCGATGTAAGCGCCGGCGCCATTGGCGGTGAAGAAGCGGTAGTTCCCGCCGAAACCGGCGGAGTCGCGCACCTGCGTGGCGGTGCGGTCGAGGTAGAACGCGGTGACCTCGCCCGTGAGCCGGTGATCGAGCCAGTGACCGCGCAGGCCGAGTTCGTAGTTCCAAAGCGTCTCGGTGCCGTAGGTGAGCGGGTCGGCGGGCGGGTTGATCCGGGCGTCGAGGTTGACGCCGCCGGCCTTGTAGCCGCGCGTCACGGAGGCGAAGCCGAGCACGTCGGGCGAGAGGTCCTGCTCGAGGACGAGTTTGCCGCCGAGGAGAGTGTCGGCAAAGGCGGGGCGGAAGGTGACCTCGGGATCGAACGCCCGGCGCGCGTTGCGGTAGCGGGTCTTGGTGCCGCGCCCGTCGGTCTCGACGCGCTCGGTGCGCAAGCCGAACGTGAGGCGGGTGTGCGCGGTGAAATCGTGGGCGAGCTGGCCGAAGAGGGCGACGTTGTCGCTGGCGTAGCGGGTGCGCAGGCCGCGAAGGTTGGCGGGGTCGGTATTGGTGTAGGCCGTGGTTTCCCCGGTGTTGGCGAAATAGCCGCCGAGCGTCCAGCGGTCGATCCAGCCCAGCGCGTCGCGCGTGGCGGTGGAGTCGAGCCGCAGTTCCTGGTTCAAAACACCGCGCTCGCGGCGGAGGTCGCTGAAGCCTTGGTAGGAAGCGGCGGTCCAATCGTCGTCGTAGCTGTAGCGCGACGTCGTGTAACTCCCGCCCGTCACGCTCGTGAGGCGTGCGTCGGCGAAGCCCGTGAACGTGCCGCGCAGACTCCCGGCCCGGGAGCGTTGATCATCGCGGCCGGGTTGGTCGCTGAAGGTGTGGCGCCCGTTGTTATCGAGGGCGAATTCGTCAAAACCGTTGTGCTGATCGGAGTAGAGCAGCGCGCCTTCCCAACGCCACGTCGGCGAGAGGTTGGCGGTGAAGCGAAGGCGGGCGTTGAACTCGTCGCGGGCATTGGTCGCACGGTTCAGGGTGACGTTGCGACGAAAGCCGTCGCTACGGTGCTGGTTGACGGCGAGGCGCACCATGAACTGCTCGGGCTTGGCCGCGACGAGCGGGCCGCCGATCGCGAACCCGCCTTCGCTCAGGGCGTCGTCGCCCGCGCTCGTCTCGACCCGACCGGTCCAGAAAGCCGTGGGCGCATTCGACACGAGCCGCACGACGCCGCCGGCCGCATTCGCCCCGAACGCTCCGGCCTGCGGGCCGCGCAGCACCTCGACTTGGCTCATGTCGAAGGTGCCGCCCAGCGTGCCGAGGCCGGTGAAATCGAGGTCGTCCACCAGAAAGCGCACGGCGGAATCGGGCGTCTCACCTTCGTATTGGGAGTTCTCACCGATACCGCGGATCTGGAGAAACCGCGGCCGCGACGTGCCGCCGCTCCACTTGAGATTGGGGATCCGATCCACCAAATCGCCGAAATGGCGCACCGATCCCGCCCGCAGCGCGGCCTCGTCAAAAACAGATACGCTCGCGGGCATGCGCGCGAGCGGCGACTCCCAGAGATCGGCGGTCACGCGGACCGCGGCGAGCGTGACCGCCGGCGCGGTTTGGGCGGAGGAAGAGAGCACGGTGCCGAAAATCGCGGCCGCAAGGAGGAGGGTTTGGATCGGATGCTTCATGGTGATGACGCCCGTCCTGAACTGACTCCCGAAAAAAGGGGCGCGAGTCCCGCCTTCAAAAAAAGGCGCGATCCGCGCCTGCTGTTTCCTTCGTCGGCATGATCCGTCCAGGTTCGAAGGGTCGAGCGGCCGAGTCGTGCCGCAATCTCAGTCTTCCGCGGAAGACACCCCTACAGGCAATTCGCACCAAACGAGCCCGCCTCGAAACCGCAAGATTTTCTTTGCCCGGGAGAATTCGAACTCGGCATCGAACCCCGAAAATACAAGAGCCGCCCCCGTAAAAGGAGCGGCTCGTGTAACCTAAC
>JBDNFZ010000621.1:0-4847 GCA_041689555.1 Opitutaceae bacterium
AGGAGGAGAAAAGGGGGCATGGGTTGACTCTTGACAAAAGGGTCGCGCGGTCAGTTGGGCAACATAGTCGCTGGTCGGGGATCGGTCGCTCGTGGCCGAAGGCGGCGTGCCCGTCGGGGAATTGCGCCACAATCTGCGCCAGGTGATTATCGGTTAGTCCTCTCGTCCCTGTTGCTACGCGACTCGGGCAGGATGGCGCGCGCCATCGCGCAGAACAATCCGCCCGCCGTCGAGCGCGTCGGCCTCGCACGGGTGGGCCTCGCCGAATTCCTGCACGTGCGGCCGCGGAACGGTGCGGTGTTGCGGTCGGGCCCCGGCGTGCGATGCCCGGTGGGCGATCCCTATCTCGTGTCGTATCGCCTCGACGAGGCGCAGCGTGTCGTCGGCGTTCTGCGCCTCCGGCACGCAAAGTAAATCCCGCTGCATTGTGAAGTGATCGACCGCACATCGCGCTTCTGTTCCGGCGGCCAATCCCGCCGCGTGACTGCGCCCCCGCCCTTTCTCCCCTTCAGGAGTTTCGCACTTAGCTCTGGCGGAGGCGAAGCCGGGGTGCCTGACTTTTGTCCTCATCCTCCCCCCATAAAAATGAATCCCCCACCCTCTCCGGTCTCCCGTCGTGATTTTGTCTCCATGCTGGCGCTCGCCGGCGCCGCCGCACCGCTCATGAGCGCCACCGCCAAGGCCGAGGCGGCACCGGCCGCCAAACCTGCCGCCGCACCCGCACCGGCCGGACCGACGGTCATCCATGTCTTTTCAAAGCCGATGCACCAACTGTCCTTTGCCGAGACGGCAAAGCTCGCCGCCGACAGCGGCTACGGCGGCATCGACTACACCGTGCGCAAGGCCCAGGGCCATGTGTTGCCGGAAAACGTCGCCGAGGATCTGCCGCGCGCCGTCGAGGCCGCGCACGCCGCCGGCCTCAAGGTCGAGATGATCACGACCGACATCGTGAGCGTGCGCGACCCGCACGCGGAAAAACTTCTCCGCGCGGCATCCAAGGCCGGCGTGAAATTTTACCGCTTCGGCTCGTGGAATTACGACCACAAGCTCGGCATCCTCGGCACGTTGGAAAAAATGCGGCCCGACTTCAGGGAACTTGCCGCGCTCAACGCCAGCCTCGGGATTCACGGTGCGATCCAAAACCACTCGGGCGCGCGCGTCGGCAGCGCGGTGTGGGATCTGCATTACCTGCTCAAGGACCTCGATCCCCGGGTGATCGGCGTGCAATACGACATCCGTCATGGCGTCTGCGAAGGCGGCCAATCGTGGCCGCTCGCGATCCGCCTGCTCGCACCGTGGATCCGCTGCACCGACATAAAGGATTTCCGTTGGAAGCAGTCGCCCGGCAAGGCCGAGGTCGACAACACGCCCCTCGGCGAAGGCATCGTGCCCTTGGACGCATATCTCAAACTCCTGAAGGAACTGAAAATCAGCGGCCCGATGTCGATGCACCTCGAATATCCGCCCTTTGAAAAAAATCCCACGCCGCTCACCAAGGCCGGGCAGATCGCGCAATTCGGGCCCGCGATGAAGAAGGACCTCGACGTGCTCAATGCCGCGATGGCGCGAAACGGAGTCGTTTGAGCACGACGAAATCCATCACGATCGCCGCCGTCGGCTCCGATTTCGAACGCGAGCCGCTCGTGCGGCCGTTCGGCTTCAAGGGCGGCTATATGTCCGAGATCTGGCAGAGCGTCGCCATGCTCCGGTCGGCGGGCGGGCGGCGCGGGATCGGGCTGTGTTCGCAAGGCGTGCTGTGGAGCGACGCGCACGTGTTTGCCGGGCACTCCGAGAGCGGCGGCAACGCCCTCATGTATGCGATGAGCGAGTGGGCGCTGCAGCGGCTCAAGGGCCAGACCTTTTCCGATCCCGTCGCCTTGCTCGATTCCATCCGGCACGACGTCTACGCCTACGGGAAAAAAATCACCGGCCACGCGGGACTGCGCGAGACCTTCGCCCTCAACGCGCTGGTCGGCGTCGATTTCGCGGCGTGGCTGCTCTACGCGGCGGAGAACGGGATCGTGAATTTCGACGATCTCGTTCCCGCGGCCTATCGCCCGGCGCTCGCCTACCGGCACACGAAAGTCGCGAGCATTCCGCTGATGGCCTATGGCATTCCCATCGAGGAACTGAAGGCGGCGGTCGAGGCCGGTTATTTTTTCATGAAGATCAAAATCGGCCAGCCCGGGACGCAGGCCGAGATGTTGGAAAAGGACAAAGCGCGGATCAGCGCGATCCACGCCGCCATCGGGCACGCCCGCACGCCCTACACGGCGAACGGCAAACTGCCCTACTACTTCGATGCCAACGGCCGTTACGAAAGCAAAGACACGCTGATGCGGCTGATCGACCATACGCAGGCGATCGGCGCCTTCGACCAGATCGCGCTCATCGAGGAGCCGTTTCCCGAAGAGCTGGAGATCGACATCCGCGACATCCCGGCGCGTATCGCGGCCGACGAAAGCGCGCATACCGACACGGACGCCCTCAAGCGCATCCAGATGGGTTACTCGGCGATCGCGCTGAAGCCGATCGCGAAGACCTTCAGCATGTCGCTCAAAATCGCGCAGGTCGCCCACGAACACGGCGTGCCGTGCTTTTGCGCCGACCTCACGGTGAACCCGCTCCTCGTCGAGTGGAACAAGAACGTCGCCGCGCGCCTCGCGCCCTTTCCCGGGCTGGGCCTCGGGCTCGTCGAGACGAACGGCCACCAGAACTACCGAAATTGGGAAACGATGCGTTCCTGGCATACCGCGCCGGAAGCGCCGTGGGCGCAAACCCATCGCGGCGTGTTCGAACTCGGAGCGGACTATTACGCCCGCAGCGGCGGCGTGTTCGCCCCGGTGCCGCACTACAAGGCGATGTTTCCGCAGGGCTGACGGGTGCGCGCAGGCGGAAAAAGGGAGCGTGAGGTATGATCCGGGGACAAGTATTACCCAAGTCCCCGGCCAACGTGCTGGAGAAGCACTGAAAAATACAGGAGGAGAAATCTGGAACTCGGGAAATCAGGAAAAAGCCACCGAGAATCGCGAATTTCATCATGCCTTTCAGGTCTTATCCCTGGGTTCCATATTAATTATTCAGCGTCTGCCTAGTGATGTCTTCCAACGATAGCTTCCGCGCACCGATGCGAAATCACCACGACCGCTTGCAGCCGGCCCGGACTTTGCTAACGAACTTCCATGCCCCTTCGCTTTTTTCTATCCGCCACCGGCCTCAGCCTGCTCGTCCTCCTTTCCGCCTGCAAAAAATCCGAGGCTCCCGCGTCCGCCTCTGGTGCCGCCGTCGGGCCTCGCACGGTTCTTAACTTTGGCAACGGCACCGAACCCCAGGACCTCGACCCGCAGGTCGTCACCGGCGTCCCGGAAAACAAGATCATCAACGCCCTTTTCGAGGGCCTCGTCGCCGAGGGCCCGACCGGCGCCGACACCGTTCCCGGCGTCGCCGCGCGATGGGAAATTTCCCCCGACCGCCTCACCTACACGTTCTTCCTCCGGCCCGACGCCAAGTGGTCCAACGGCGAATCCGTCACCGCCGCCGACTTCATCGCCTCGTTCCGCCGCATCCTCACGCCCTCGCTCGCCGCCGAATACGCCTACAAACTCTACGTCGTCGCCGGAGCCGAGGAGTTCAACCGCGGCAAGTTCACCGACTTCGCCAAGGTCGGTTTCAGCGCCCCCGATCCCCTCACGCTCCGCTTTCAGCTCCACAGCCCCGCGCCGTTTCTGATCGAGGCGCTCAAGCACTACTCTTGGTTTCCCGTCCATCTCCCCACCATCGCGAAATTCGGAGATCCCGGACGCAAGGGATCCCCTTGGACCCGTCCCGAAAACTTCGTCGGCAACGGCCCGTTCGTCCTGAAGGAATGGCGCGCCAACCAGCGCATCGCCGTCACCCGCTCGCCCACCTACTGGGACCGCGCGACCGTGAAGCTCGACACCATCAACTTCCTCCCCACCGAGAGCATCGACACCGAGGAACGCATGTTCCGCACCGGCCAAGTCGACCGCACCAACGAACTGCCCAACACCAAAATCGACACCTACAAACGCGATTTCGCCGCGAGCTACCGTCAGGACCCTTACTACGGCGTTTATTTTTTCCGCGTTAACGTCACCCGACCCCCGCTCAACGACGCCCGTGTCCGCCGCGCCCTCGCCCTTGCCATCGACCGCGAATCCCTCGTGAAGAACGTCACCCGCGGCGGCCAGAGCCCCGCCTATAATTTCTGCCCGCCTTCCGCGCAGTTCACCTCGCAAGCGCGCATCGCCGGCGATCTCGCCGAGGCCCGCCGCCTTCTCGCCGAGGCCGGTTTCCCCGAGGGCCGCGGCTTCCCGAAGATTTCCCTGCTCTACAACACTTCCGAAAACCACCGCGCCATCGCCGAGGCCGTCCAGCAGATGTGGCGGCGCAACCTCGGCCTCGAGATCGGGCTCACCAATCAGGAATGGAAAGTCTACCTCGATTCGCAGGACAACCTCGCCTACGACCTCGCCCGCGCCGGTTGGATCGCCGACTACACCGATCCCAACACTTTCATGGACATGTGGACCACCGGCGGCGGCAACAACGACACCGGCTGGAGTCACCCCGGCTACGAAGACCTGCTGAAGCGCTCCCGCGCCGCGAACAACGACACCGAGCGTTTCGCCCTCTACCAGCAGATGGAAAAAATCCTCGCCGAGGAGCTGCCGATCATCCCGGTATATTTCTACACGCGGGTCTTCGCCATCAACCCCAAGCTCCGCTACGTCCCCAACGTGATCGACAATCGCAACTGGAAGTTCGTCGAGTTTCTCCCCTGAGAGGGCGGCTAAAAGTCGGTTCGATGGCTGGGCGGATTATCC
>JBDNFZ010000622.1:0-7288 GCA_041689555.1 Opitutaceae bacterium
GCGTTTTCGGAAAAGCGGACCCGGAAGGGCTCGTTGTTCACGTTGAGCACTTCACCGAAGATTTCCCAATTGCGGCTGAGCTTGTAGCTGCCGGTGAGGTCCAACTGGGCGAAGCGATCGACGTAGCGATCCTCGGCGGCGTTGGTGCCGAGCGGCTCGTCCTCGCGGAGGCGGGGAGTGCGGAAATTGAGCGCCGCCCGCAGGAAGAGGCCGCGTTTCTCATACGTGAGCGCGACGTTGCCGATGCTCTTGGACTGGCCGATGAACGGGAGTTTCTCGCCGGGCCGCGCCGGGAACTTCGAGGAGGAAGCCGTGGCCGTGTAGTTGGCGAGGAACCCGAGACCGTCGAAGGGCGCGGGCAGAAAACCGAACTGCTGCTGGTAGGCGAGCTCGAGACCGGTGATCTGGCCCTTCTCGCCGTTGACGAAGGTGCTGAGGTCGTAGCCCGTGGCCGGATCGGCGCCGCGCAGGAGCTGTCGGTAGGTGAAATTCTCGATCTCCTTGTAGAAAAACGCGGCGGAGACGGAGCCGAGCGAGGAGAAGTAGTGCTCGACGGAGGCGTCCCAGTTCATCGCGGTAAGGGCCTTGAGGCCGGGATTGCTCTCGGTGACGAGGCGGTTGTCGTCGCTGACGTTGCGCGAGAGCGAGGACTGCTCGTAGGACGGGCGAGAAAGGGTGTTGCTCCACGCGGCGCGGAGCACGGTCCGCCTGGTGACGCTGTAGTTGAGGTAGATTCCGGGGAGGAAGTTGTCGTAACTGCGGCCGACGCTCGCCGGGGCCACCGAAAGGGCGCCCGCCCGGGAGGTGAGGGCGTTGCCCTTGGTGTCAAAGTCGGTGCGTTCATACCGCGCGCCGGCGACGAGATTGACCCGATCGACCGTGACGCCGCCCATCGCGAAGAGCGCGCCGACGTTCTCATTGGTCGTCCAATCGGTCTGCGAACTTTCCACGACGTCGCGGGTGCCGACGTAGGCGGCCCGATTGTCGATGAAAACTTTGGTGAACTTCTCCGCACTCAGCCGCGGACCGGTAAAGAAGCCGTAGTCGGACGACGTCTGCGGTTCGGCAAGGGACGCAAACGTGTAGCCGGCGGGCGCGGCGTAGTTGATCCGCTCGACTTCCTGCTGCTTCTCCTTCGCGCGCATCTGGCCGCCGAACTTCACGAAGGCCGCAAGCGTGCCGGCGAGGGTGAAGTTGTTCCGCGCGCTGCCCCCGACGTTGACCTCCGCCTCGTAGCCGGTCGCGGGCGTGCTGCGGAGACGGTTGAATTCGTTGAACGAGGCCGGGTCGCCGATCGACGGGCCGGAGATCTGCGTGATCACGGGGTCGTAGATCCCCCGGTCAAACGAGTAGCTCCAAGCGGTGCCGCGGGTGGATTTGCGGAAGATCGTGGCCGCCTCGGGCCGGTTTTCGTCGCCCCGGCTGTAAGCGGCACGGCCCTCGAACTGCCAGTTGCCGCGGGTGACTTCGCCGCCGGCGCTCACCGTGTAGAGCTCCTGCTCTTTGGCCCGGACGCGCAACTGCTTCGTCTCGCGGCGGACCTCGGTGACGGTCGCGCTCGTGGGCGTGAGCGCCGTGAGCGTGCCTTCGGAGAACGGGATCGTGGTGATCTGGCGGATTTCGTTGTCGGTAAAGCTCGAGTAGAGCCCGCGCACGAAGTAGAGCGACTCGCGGTCCGGCTTGAACTCGACGGCGCCGTTCGCGCCGTAGCGCGTGCGGGTGAGATCGTAGGCGCGGAAATTGATGTCGTTGTTGAAAAACGCGGTCTGGCCGGTCGTCGTGCCGGGCACGGCGCGGAGCGTCCACGGACCGCCGACCTCGAAGTTGTCGGAGCCCATGCGGCGGTTCTGCCAAGTCGGGGAGAAGATCACGCCGACGGTGCCGTCGCGGAAGAGGTCGGCGTAGGTGCCGTTGAACTTGCTGCTCAGCCGGTCGCGGAGGTTGTTGTATTGGCCCTGCGCGGAGAACTGGAGTTGGCGTTCTTTCAGGTCGAAGGCGCTGCGGGTCTTCAAGTCCACCCGGCCGCCGAGACCGTCCATCTCCTTGTCGGGCGTGGCGACCTTGGTGACCTCGACGGCACCGAGCGCGTCGGAGGGGATCACGTCGAGCGGCAGGGTGCGGTTGCCGCGGTCGGGGGTGGCCACGCTGACTCCGTTAAGCTGGACGGTATTCAGGTCGGGCCGGATCCCGCGCACGACGATGAAGCGGCCTTCGCCCTGATCGCGGTAGAGCGCGACGCCGGGGATGCGTTGTATGGATTCGGCGGCGTTCTGGTCGGGGAAGCGGCCGATGTCGTCGGCCGCGACGATGTTGGTGAGCGTCCCGGCGGCGCGCTGTTGGTTGATCGCGCGGGCTGAACCCACCGCCGAGCCTTGGATCACGAACGCGGCCAATGCGACGGCCTCGCTGCCAAAAACGGCGTCCAGCGTGGTCAAACCCGAACCGCTCACCGCCACAGGTCGCGTAAATTCGGCGTAGCCCACGTAACCGAAGGTCACCGACTGCGGGCCGGCCGGCACATTCGGCAGATAGTAATCACCGCTCTGATCGGCGAAGGTCTGCAGGGCCGTGCCGGCGACACCGATGCGGGCTCCGCCGAGCGCGAGCCGGGTCGTGGCATCGGTGACGCGGCCGACCAGAGTGCCGGTCGCGGCGGGCTGGGCGAGGAGCACGGAGGCGAGCGAGAGGGCGACGAAGGCGATTAAAAATCGACGGGAGGGAATCATGCCCGCGACCGTGGCAACCCGCAAAACGTCCGGTCAAGAATCCGTCACCAAGGCCGCCGAAACGTTACCTGACCGACACCGGTTCGTGACAAATCATGCGCCCCACGCCTTTGCCCGCAGCGCCCGCGGCGGCGCGCCGTGCTGGGCCCGCACCCAGCGCGAGAAGTGAAACGGCGACTGAAACCCGCAGCGATCCGCCACCTCCGCGACGGTGAGACCCGTCTCCCGGAGCAATTGCACGCCGCGCCGCGTGCGCTCGGTCCACACGTAGCGCAACGGCGTCGTGTCGAGGTGTTGCCGGAAAAGTTTCACGAGCTGCGCCGGGGAAACGCCGGCCTCGCGCGCGAGCATGGGCAGGTCGGTGCGCTGGTGGCCGGCGTGCCCGATCCACTCGAGCGCCCGGCGCAACGCATCGGGCTCGGCGGCGGTCGTCGCGCCGCTCGACGCCGCGAAGACATACTCGTTGAGCGCCGCCAGCCCGAGCGCCTCGATCAGCCCGGCCGCCTGCACCACGGCGTTGCGCGGCAACGAGAGCCCGAGCTCCATCACGGTCTCGAAGCGCCGCGTGAGGCGCAGCTTTGCCGGAGCCGCGGCCAGCGCGGCCGCCAGCGGCGCCGGCACGAACTCGGGTCGCAGCGAACACCACGTGTGGTGGGTCTTTCGCCCGGTCGAAAAACGAAACCGCTCCCTTCCGCCCGGCTG
Source organism: Opitutaceae bacterium (assembly GCA_041689555.1). Lineage (GTDB taxonomy): Bacteria > Verrucomicrobiota > Verrucomicrobiia > Opitutales > Opitutaceae > Tous-C4FEB. Next base: position 3,429 of record JBDNFZ010000622.1, read on the forward strand.
GAACAACGCCATCTCGCCCGCGGCGAGCGCCACAGTCTTGTCGTTCACCGTCACCTGCGCCTCGCCCTCCAACAGCGTGACCAACTGGAAATCGGCCTGCACGCGCGGTCCGCAGGTCCCGCCCGGCGCATAGATCACGTCGCCGAAAAAGACGCGCGGTGTGGCCGTGGTGCGTATTCTCTTGGATAGCTTTACGATCTTACCCGGGCTGGCGGAAGCGTCGGACATCTGCTAATAGATAGGTTGTCCTATGCACACCGCAAGTCCCGGCGCTCTTCCCCCCTCCGTCGCGCCCGCGCCCGACGCCTCCGCCGGCGCCCGACGCGCCGCTTTTCCCACACAGCGGCCGCCCGGGTATTTTTCACCCGAAGCCGATCCCGCCGCCCTGCGCGCTTTCTGGGAGGCGAAGGGGTATCTCGTGATGGAGGATGCCTACACCCAGGCCGAAGTCGCGGCCCTGATATCCGAAGCCACCGCGATCTGCCGCGGGGAACGCGGCACCATCAATGACGCCGAGCCTCTGCCCGCCGCGCTCTCCGACGCCGAGGTTCTCCGCCAATTTCTCTGCATCCATTTCCCGCACAAATTCTCCGCGCCGATGCGCGCGACGCTCTTCAACCCCGCGACCCTCAAAGTTCTCACGAGCGTCATCGGGCCCAACGTGAAGTCCATGCAGTCGATGCTTTTCATCAAAGCCTCCGGCAAGCCCGGTCAGGCCTGGCACCAGGATGAAGATTATATTCCGACGCGGGACCGTTCTCTGGTCGGCGGCTGGATCGCCCTCGATCGCGCCACCGTCGCAAACGGCGGCCTCTGGGTCATCCCGGGTTCACACCGGCGCGGCATCCTCTGGGACCAACACTGGCACGGTGATCGCCGCTTCGACTGCGCGGAGGAGTCGCGCGGTTTCCCCTACACCGACGCCGATGCCGTGCCCGTCGAGGTCGAGGCCGGCTCCGTGGTCTTTTTCAACGGCTACCTGCTCCATCGCTCGCTGCCCAACGGCGCGCCCGAGGGCACCTACCGCCGCGCCCTCGTCAACCATTACATGAGCTGCGAGTCCTTCCTCCCGTGGCAGCCGCCGGCCGCCGGGGAAAAGATCGGCATGGCCAAGCTCGATTACCGCGATGTCGTGGTCGTCGCCGGCCGGGATCCCTACGCGCACCGCGGCTACGCCGATCTGGCAAAACCGCTCTTGCGCCGAGACGGCCGCACCGGCTGCGTGAACTGGGTCAGCGGCGAGAAACTTCCCTACCAAGACGAGCCCACGCCCGCCGGGGCCGGACACGATCACTGAGCCATCACCCGCGCGGCGGACCGCTCAGGTTTTTTTCTCCGTCAACTCGTCGTAGGCCACGCCGAGATTGATCCCGAGCCGGTTGGGCAGCGGGAGGTGGAAATCGGGAAAGCCCGGGAGGTTGTCGAGCGCCACGATTTTTTCCTTGGGCTCGCCGGCGGCGATTTTCTTGTGCGTGTAGTCGAGCAGGCCGACGATGTAATCGCGCATCACCAAGAGATCGCCCCGCTGGCCGGTCACGCCAAACTTCGCGCTGCCATGGCCGAAGACGTAGATCGCGTCGGCCGGGTAGGTCTTCGCCGCCTCTTCCAGCACCTTGATCCAGCCTTGGAATCGCGCGCCGGCCGGACGGTCGATGAAGGGATACATGCGGTTAAACATCAGATCGCCCATGTTCACGACGTTGGCCTTCTCAAAAGTCACGATCACATCGCCGCCGGTGTGCGCGGGCCCGTGATACTGCGCCGTCACAATCTCGTCGCCGAGGGTGCGCCGCCACACATCCGGAAACGTGGTGTCGGCGTAGACCTGTTTCGCGAGGGTGTTGGCCTTCTCGGCGGCGGCGAACTGGAGCTTCGGGACGTTGGCGTGGGCCACGATGGTCTTGGCCGCGGCCTTGAAGACGGCGTTTCCGCCCGTGTGGTCGCCGTGGTGATGGGTGTTGATCACGACGTCGATCACGCGATCCGCCCGCCCCGGCAGCCCGGCGAGGCAGAGCGCCGCCGTGTCCGCAAACTGCGTGTCCACGATCGCGAGCGCGTCTTTGGCGGCCAGATAACCGATGGTGCCGCCCCGGGCGATGAAGATGCCGACGCCGCGCCGCAGGGGCCGGAACTCGGTCACCGGCGGTGCCTTGGTTGCGGGGGCGGCGGGAACGGGAGAAGCGGACTGCGCGCGGGCCACGAGGCCGGCGGAAACCAACAGGGACGAGTTCACCAGGAAATCACGGCGGTTCATGTCTCGAACCAAACCGCCGTCACCACGTTGGCAATCCCGCCGAAAGAATTTCGGTAACGAATCCCGCGGCCCGCGGTTCTTACCCGCAACAGAACCCATTCCCCGCCGCCGTGATTGCCACCTTTCAAGAATTCAGCGTCGATCCGCGTCCCGTCGCGCCTAAGCCCGCACGCCTCGCCCCCGTGGACACCACAGAATCACGCTCCGACCACGCCCTGATGCTCGCCGTCCGCGACGGCGAACTCGACGCCCTTGGCGAACTCTTCGAGCGCCACCACGGCCCGCTCTTCGGTTTTCTCGTCAAGTTTACCGGCCAGCGGACCGCCGCCGAGGACATCGCCCAGGTCGTCTTCGAACGCATGCTCAAATACCGCCACACCTACCGCGACGAGGGGAACTTCACCGCCTGGATGTATCACCTCGCCCGCCGCTGCGCCGCCGACCACTTCCGGAAGGCCAACGCCGCCCCGCACGCCACCGATCCCGTCGATCTCCAACACCACGCCGACGACCGCCCCCACGCCGGCGATACCGCCACCGTCCGCGAAGACCACGCGCTGATCCATACCGCCCTCGCCCGCCTCGACCATGGCGACCGCGAAGTTCTCCTCCTCAGCCGCTTTCAGGAACTCTCCTTCGCGGAAATCGCCGGCATCCTCGAATGCTCCGTCGGCGCCGCCAAGGTTCGCGCCCACCGCGCCCTGCAACAACTCCGCACCGTTTATCTCCGCCTCCAAAAAGAGCCCCTCACATGACCTGCGCCCAAGTCCGCGAACAGCTTCCCGCCCTTCTCGACGACCGTCTCGCCACCACTGCCGCCCGCGATCTCCGCACGCACCTCGCCGCCTGCCCCGACTGCGAACGCGAGTTGGCCGCGCTCGGACTAACCCTCCGCGCCCTCGACACCATGCCCGCCCCTTCTCCCACTCCCCGCCTCCGCGCCCGCGTTTACGCCGCCATCGCCGCCGAACACCACGCCACCCGCGCCGCAACCCCGACTTCCCCGTCACGGCCGGCCCCTCGCTCCCGCTGGTTTTGGCTGGTGCAACCCCTCGCCGCCGCCGCCCTCCTCGTCCTCGGCTTCACCCTCGGCACCCGCAACGCCCCCGCCCCCGCCCCGCAAGCCGCTCCCGTGGCCGACGTCGCCACCCAACGCGAGCTCGCCGATCTCCGGAGGAAACTCGACTCCATGGGCCAGCTCGTCGGCTACCCGCTCCTCCAACAACAGTCGCGCTCCTCCAACGAGCGGCTCCGCAGCGTCCTCACTTCGGCCAATCTCGCCCAACCCGGCGACAGGGTCATCAACGATCTCATCGGCACCCTCGCCCTTGACCCGAGCGCCAACGTCCGCCTCAACGCCCTCGAGGCCCTCTATCCGCACGCCGATCGGGAGGTCGTTCGCGTCGGCGTTCTCACCTCGCTCCCCCGCGAGCAAAGCCCCCTCGTGCAGGTCTCCATGATCGACTTCCTCGTCGCCGCCCGCGACCGCGAGGCCGGACCCGCCCTCGAGAAACTTTCCGAAAACGAAAAAATCGACCGCGATGTCCGCGCCGCCGCCAAGCGCGCCCTCACCCAACTCTGATTCCCTCCCGCCGCCACCGCCCAC
>JBDNFZ010000623.1:0-3921 GCA_041689555.1 Opitutaceae bacterium
CCGGCGGCGTCGATTTTCTTGGCGCGCTTTTTCTCGGCGGCGGAGAGGGAGGGGACGAAGAGGCCGTCGCGGATGAAGACGTCGCCGACGGCGTCGCGTTTGGCGGCGGGGTCGATGACGCGGGCGTTGGAGATGTGAAGGGAAGGCATCGGAAGGGCGGGAGATCGGAGGGATGGCCACAAAAAGGCACAAAAAGGCGCAAAAAATCAGAAGAGAGGATCGGACATGAGATACTTTTTCACATGAAGAACGGGGGCACCGAAATTTATCAGAACGCCGGTTTCTATGCGCGAGGAGCGGAGATAGCCGAGGATTTGGGCGACGTGCTCGTCGGTTACGGCGCGGACCGCCTTTAGTTCAACCACGAGTTGGTTTTCGACGAAGAGATCTGCGAAGAAATCCCCGAGGACGGTGCCGTCTTCATCGAAGACCGATATGGGATGTTGCTGCGCCACTTCGATTCCTTGTTTGCGCAGGCGATGAGCCAATCCGTTTTCGTAGATCTTCTCGACGTGTCCGTGTCGGTGATAACGGTGGAGGGCGAAACTGGTTTCACGGACGACGTCGAGAAGATGGTTGATATTCTGGAATTTCACGGGCTCGTTTTTTTTGCGACTTCTTGCGCCTTTTTGTGCTTAAAAATGATCGATCTTCAGGAGGTGGGCATCACGGATTCGGGTTGGCCGCCGGAGCAGAGGAAGAGGACGGCCATGCGGACGGCGATGCCGTTGGTGACCTGTTCGAGGATCACGCTGTGCTCGCCGTCGGCGAGTTCGCTGTCGATCTCGACGCCGCGGTTGATCGGGCCGGGGTGCATGATGATCGCTTTGGGGTTGAGCCAGCCGGCGCGGGTTTTGTTGAGACCGAACATGCTCGTGTATTCGCCGAGCGAGGGAAAGTGGCCGCTCGACTGGCGCTCGTGCTGGATGCGGAGGAGCATCACGACCTCGGCGTCGGCGAGGGCGCTGCGGAGATCGTGGGAAACTTTGACGCCGAGGTCGGTGAACCATGGCGGCACGAGCGTCGAAGGGCCGACGAGGGTGACGGCGGCGCCGAGCTTGGTGAGCGCGTGGATGTTGGAGCGGGCGACGCGGCTGAAAAGAATGTCACCGAGGATGACGACCTTGCGGCCCTTGAGGGAGCCGAGGTGCTCGAGCATCGTGAAGGTGTCGAGAAGGCCCTGGGTGGGATGCTCGTGGGCGCCGTCGCCGGCGTTGATCACGGGGATGTCGAGGAACTTGGAGAGATAGAGCGGGGAGCCGGCGGCGGCGTGGCGCAAAACGATCATGTCGGCGCCGAGGGCGCGGATGTTCTCGGCGGTGTCGCGGAGGGTCTCGCCTTTGGTGGTGCTGGAGCTGGAGCCGTCAAGGGAGATGACATCGGCGCTGAGGCGTTTGGCGGCCATGTCGAAGGCCATGCGCGTGCGGGTGCTGGGCTCGAGGAAGAGGTTGACGATGGTCTTGCCGCGAAGGGCGGGGACTTTCTTCACGCTGCGGCCGAGGATCTTTTTGAAGGCGGTGGCGGTGACGTGAATCTGGCCGATTTCGGCGAGGGAGAGTTCCTCGATGGTGAGGAGGTGGCGGCGAGTCCAGGGCATGGGGCGGAAATTTACGATTAACGATTCGAGATTTATGATTTCCCAGATGCAGCGGGGCGGATGGTGATGCGGTCGCGGGCGGGGTTTTGGTCGTCCAGGGCTACGACGACTTTCTCGGTGGCGGCGGTGGTGAGGGTGAGGCCGATGTAATCGGCGGCGACGGGCATGAGGTGGTGGCCGCGGTCCACGAGGACGGCGAGTTCGACTTTGGCGGGGCGGCCGTGGTCGAAGAGTTCGTCAAGGGCGGCCTTGACGGTGCGGCCGGAGAAGAGGACGTCGTCGACGAGGATGACGGCGGCACCCGTCACATCGGCGGGGAGAACGGTGGGCGTGAACTCCTTGGGGATGGGGTTGCGGCCGATGTCGTCGCGGTGAAAGGAGATGTCGAGGGTGCCGGTGGAAGTTGAAAGCCGAGGGTTGAGAGTTGAGAGTCTCGAACTCAAACGGCGGGCGAGGGGGATGCCGCCGTTGGCGATGCCGAGGACGATCAGGCGGCCGCCGGCCCGGTGGCAGGCGGCGATGGACTCGGCGATGCGGTTGATGGCGGCGTGAATATCATCGGCGCCGATGGTGTTGGGCGTAGCCACGGGCTGGGTTGTGGCGGCGGGCGGAAATGCGGTAAAGCCCGAAAGCGGGCGGGGCCGGGGTTGGGAGGGAAGAATGTGGAAATCAGGAAAGCGGGAACAGTGGAGGGTCCGCGGAACACGCGGATGAATCGAAAGAGATGGGAAAGGGAAGAAAGAATGTGGAAATCAGGAATAGAACGGAAGGAACGGTGGAGAGGGGCGGGTTGAGAAGGGGCGGTGGGAGGAGAACGATTAGGATTAGGAGAACGAGAACGAAGGGGGGACGGGGAAGGGGGAATCTGGAACTCAGGGAATCAGGAACGGAGTGAGGGAGAAAAAACAAAGGAGGCGGGGGAGGAGAAAGATTAGGATTAGGAGAATGAGAACGAAGGGGAGGGGGAAGGGAGGATGTGGAACTCAGGAATGGAAGAAAGGGGGCGGGTAAGCGGAGGAGAGCCCACCAAATAAACGGGAGATCCCAGTTGGTGGCCGGAGGGTTGGACTGAGGAAGAATGCCGCAGCCTCTTATGGAAGAAGGATTTCGGCGGCGGCTCGGGCGGCACCACGGGTGTCGACGAGGATTTTGCGCGGCGCGGCGGAGCGGGACTCGGCGCGTAGATTTTGGGCCGGAATATGTTTGGCGCGGTCCGCGGCGCCTTTACCGACGACCAAGGGAAAGGGTGGTGGGGCGACGGTCCCCCCCAGCAAGTGCCGGTGTTGGTCCTCACCCCTTCATCCGAGCGTCGTGATCGAGATTGCGGGGGCACGACGTTTCACTTCGTGACCGGACGGGGTCGTCGTCGCGCCGGATCGCTCGTGTGGGTCAGCCGGCGGCTAGGACGTGCGGGTCGGTGGGGGCGTTTTGACCGTGAGCCGCTACTTGCGGGCCGGCCTCATCGACGAGCTGCACCTGGCCGTCTCACCGGAGTTGCTCGGCTCGGGAGAAAATCTTTTCGCCGGTCTCGACCTGCCGGCGCCCGGTTATCAACGCACCGAGCACGTGTCTTCGCCGCACGCGATACACGTCGTCTTCACGAGACGCGCGCCATCGTCCCGCGACAACTGAGCACCCACCCGCGATCGATTTCACGGCGCCCGTCGATCAACCCGCGCCGCACGCTGCTCAAGAGTTCGGCGTAAGTCTTCGGCCCCGTGACCGGTGATCGAGACGGCATGGTCGGGTGGCGGAACTCGCTACAAAACTTTCAGTCCTTCAAGTGAGGCGAGTTGCTTGGCTTTCACATCGAAGCTCCAGAATTCGTCGCAACCGAGAATCAGGGCCGTGGCGACGTGAGCGACATCATAGGCGCGAAACCCGTGTTTGGCCGTGTGTCGTTGGGCCAGGGAGCGCGTCTGCTTGATCAAATCGTGGGTCGGGAGCGGGGTGGACTCCAAGCCGTGTCCCTCGGCGAAATCGTCTTCGAATTGGGCGGCGGCGAGCGCCGCCTTTTCCGGCGTCATGCGAATGCCGTGGCCTTGGCGCGTGAGAAACACGAGTTGCGCAAGCGCATTAAAGGTTTCGAGTTGGTGCAACCATGTCACCGGAATCTTCGCCTCGCCCCGACGGCGGTATTGTCCGATCCGTTGGAGGACCGCCGCACTCTCCGGCAGATCGACGTAGAGCCGGATCAGCAGATTCGTATCACAGTAGAGTGCCATCGGCAGCGAGGAGGCGATCAAACGCTCGCGCTTGGTCGGGCGTCAGCACCGGCCCGTCCGGGAAGAGCGCTTTCAAGCCGGCCCGGCGGGCGCGGGCGA
>JBDNFZ010000624.1:0-2324 GCA_041689555.1 Opitutaceae bacterium
GTGAAATTCCGCGGCATCCCGGCCTCGCCCTTGAGAATCTGGTCGTTGTAGCCGCTCATGAAAATCACGCCGAGGTCCGGCTTTTCCCGCCGCAACCGTTCACCGAGTTCGATCCCGGAAACCCCGTTCGGCATCACCACGTCGGTGACCAATAACGAAATCTCCGCACCGCGCGCAGCCCAGACCGCCAACGCTTCGCGGCCATCGCCCGCCTCGATCACCCGGTAGCCGAGGCGCCGGAGCATGGTCGCCGCGACCAACCGCACGGAGGGTTCGTCCTCGACGAGGAGATTCGTCTCGTCGCCTTTTGGCATCGCGCTTTGCGCAGGCGGACTTGCCGCCGGTTCGGCCGGCTGCGCGCTCGGCAGGAAGACCGAAAACGTCGTGCCTTCGCCGACGGCGGTCTCCACCTCGATCCAACCTTTGTGCTCTTGGACGATCCCGTGCACGGTCGCGAGGCCGAGGCCCGTGCCTTTGCCCACTTCCTTGGTGGTGAAGAACGGCTCGAACAAATGCGCGCTCACTTCCGGTGCCATACCGCAACCGGTATCCCGCACCCGCAAGCGGACGAAACGACCGCCGCCGGTCCCGTGCGCCTCGGCCGGGCTCCGCTCGACCGTGTCCGTCTCGAGGGTGAGGGTGCCGCCACCCGCCATCGCGTCGCGCGCGTTCACGCACAGGTTCATCACCACTTGGTCGATCATGCCGGAATCGGCGCTGATCCAACAGGCTTCCGGCGCGATCTCCAGCCGCACGTTGATGTGTTCGCCGATCAGACGGTCCAACAGTTTGAGCACGTTCTTGAGTCCGGCGTTCAGCTCCAGCGGTTTCAACTCCAGGCGGCGGCGCCGGGCGAAGAGCAACAACTGCTCGGTCAGCTTCGCCGCCCGCAGCGCCATGAGATTGAGATCGTCCAGCCGCGGCCTCAGCTCGTCGGGGAGCCAGGACTCCGATTTCATGAGCTGGAGGTTGAGCATCATCGCCGTGAGGATGTTGTTGAAGTCGTGCGCGACGCCGCCCGCAAGCTGCCCCACGACTTCCATTTTCTGGGTCTGCCGCACGCGCTCGTGGAGGGCGCGGCTTTCCGTGATATCCGAGAAGCTCGTCACCAACATCGAGACCTTCCCGTCGGCGTCGCGCAGCGGCTCGACGTTGACACAGATCCAGGCGATGGCGCCGTCCGGGCGGTGGACACCCATGATCACATCCCTCGCCGGCCGACCGGTGCGGAGCGCCACCGCCGAGGGAACTTCATCGGGCGCAAAAAGGCTGCCGTCCTCCCGGATTTCACGCGCCCTTCGTTCGTCCACCGTGCGGTCCATAAGGTAATTTTCAGGCAACCCCAGAATCCGCTCGGCGGCGGCGTTGCTTTGGATGATCCGGAGATCGCGGTCCAACACGACGATCCCGCCGGCCACCGCGCTGAAAATCAGCCGGAGCTGCTCCTCGCTCGTGTGCCGGGCCTCTTCGGCCTGCTTTTGCCCGGTGATGTCGCGGTTCATGCCGACCAAGCGCTGCGGCCGCCCCGCCGCTTCGGCTTGCAAGAATCCGTTGGCCTCGATGTCCCGCACCACGCCGTCTGTCCCCCGGATGATGCGAAATTCAAAGTAATCGACCCGCCGCCCCGCGATCAGGTCGGCGAACCGCTCGTCGACGATCGCGCGCGAATCCGGATGCACGCAGGCCCGCCACGCATCACGCGAACCGTCGAACGTCGCGCGGGTGTGACCGTAGATCGTATACATCCGCTCGTCCCAGATGAGCTCGGCGGTATCGAGGCGAAACTCCCAGATGCCGTAACCGGCGCCCCGCACCGCCAGCTCCAGCCGTTGGTTGAGGCTCCGGATGCGTTGTTCGGCTTCGGTGCGCAGGGTGATGTCCTGCACAAACGCACAGCTCAACTCATCTTGGCCGACCCGGACGAAATGGGTGTTCACCTCGACCTCGATCAACGTCCCGTCTTTCCGGCGCTGGCGACTGAGGAAAGCCATGGTCTGATCGCGCTTCAACTCGGCCCAGATTCGCGGCCAGCGTTCCGGGGAGAACTCGACGTCGATGTCGCCGATGGTCAGGTCCCGCAGCTCCTCCCGGGTGTAGCCGAGCAATCGGGCCATAGCAGCGTTGGAGTCGGCAATCCGTGCATCCGGCCCGGCCCATAAAATAGGGATACTGGCCCGCTCAACCGTAAAGCGCTCGCGTTGCAGCGCCTCCTCCGCGCGCCTCAGCGCCGCGATCACGATCGCCGGAACCAACCCGAAGAACGCCATCACCGAGAGCGCGATCTGCAACTGGAGACCGCGATCGCTCGCGGTGGCCCCCTCTGA
>JBDNFZ010000625.1:0-2942 GCA_041689555.1 Opitutaceae bacterium
GAAATCCTGCGCCCCGGCGAGCAGATTGCTCTCCAGCATGACGGCGGCAAGGGCGCGCTCGCCGTCGGCGATTTGCGCGGCGAGGGCGGCGGCGACGAGGGGCTGGCGCACCGGGTCCTTGCCGCTGTTGGCGTGGCTGCAGTCGACCATCAGATGCGGCGGGAGATTGTTTTCCACAAGGAGGGCGGCGGCGGCGCGGATCTCGGCGGCGCTGCAATTCGGGCCGCGCGTGCCGCCGCGGAGAACGAGGTGGGTGTGGTCGTTGCCCGTCGTGCCCATAACCGCGGGCGCGCCTTCGCGCGTAAGCGAGGGGAACCAGTGCGGGTGGCGGGCGGAGCGGATGGCGTCGACGGCGACCTGGATGTCGCCATCGGTGCGGTTCTTGAAACCGACGGGCATGGAAAGGCCGGAGGCGAGCTCGCGGTGGACCTGGCTCTCGACGGTGCGCGCGCCGATGGCGCCCCACGAGACGAGGTCGGCGTAGTATTGGCCGAGGGTCGTATCGAGAAACTCGGTAGCGACGGGCAACCCGCGGGCGGTGACGTCGGCGAGGAGCCGGCGCGCGAGGCGGAGACCTTGGTCGATCCGGTAAGTGCCGTCGCGGTCGGGGTCGTTGATCAGGCCCTTCCAGCCGACGACGGTGCGGGGTTTTTCGAAATACACGCGCATCACGAGCAGCAGGTCCGGCGCGTAGGCGGCGGCGAGCGGTGCGAGGCGGTCGGCGTAGTCGAGGGCGGCGGCGGGATCGTGAATAGAACACGGGCCGACGACCACGAGCAGACGGTCATCGCCGCCGGTGACGATGGCAGCGACCTCGCGGCGGGTGCGGGCGACGAGCGCGACGCAGGCGGCGTCGACGGGAATCTCGTCCTCGATCACGGCGGGCGCCGGCAACGGATGGGTTGCCCGGATGCGGAGATCGGCGGTGAGCGAGGACATGAAGGGAAGAGCCTGCCAAGGCGCGCGCGGGAAATCAAGAGGGCGGCGGAACAGCGTGCGGCGCGAGGTTGGCGGTTCGCGGCCAGTCGTAGGGGCGGCGAAGCTAGATTTCGGGATTCACCCGGAGCTGGATGAGCATGATGATAGCCAAGATCGCTTGGACCGTCGCGAGGTAAGCGAGCGGAAGCCTCGACAAAAAGATACCCGCCAAAAACGCCGCCCAAACTATCCAGTAAACCAGCAGCGCTTTCAACCCGAGTTCCTCTCGGTAGAGGCCCGAGACGACAACGAGAGCTGCAAGAGAGAAATAAAACATCGGCCGGATCGCTACCCGAGCAGCGCCTTCGCCTCGCCCACGAGCGGATTCGGCGAGAGCATCACCTCCGTCATCGCCGGCGCGAGGCCGAACGTCTTCGCGCGATGGAGCGTCGTCAGCCACGCGAGCGACGAGGCCGCAGGCCTCATCGCGTGCGGCGCGAAATCGTTGAACATCCCCTCCAGAGGCGGAAGGATTTCCCGGGGCAGGAGATTTTTATCCACGAGGAAAAGCCCGAGGGAGGCGCCGAGCGCTTCGAGCCAGATCCGGGGCGCGGGCGGCACGGCATAGGACAGGCCGGTCTTCGCGGGCGCCCACTCCATGAAGAGCCGGACTTGCTCGTGCAGCTTGGCGAGCTCGGTGTCGGCGGTGGCGGGGGTCCAGCGGACGAGGAATTGTTTCCGCTCGCGGAATTTCTTCACCTCCCAGACGCGGAGGGTCAGCTCGAAATCGCCCGCCTGCTGCCGGAGCGCGCCGGTGAAGACGTAGTCGAGGCCCTCGCCGTTGGGCGAATCGCAGAGTTGGCGGAGGTTGTCGGTCGTCCACTCGGCGCCGAAAATCATCGGCTGGTTGGCGCCCGAGGGCGGCTGCAATACGCCGACGGCCGCGATGGGTGCGTAAAGAGGCGAAAAATAAAACGTCTCCGCGAGCCAGAGCGGGATCGCGCGGGAAAGGGTGCCGAGTTCATCCGCCGGCCGGGCCATCGCGGCGTTGAAATCAGGGTAGGCGCCGGGAAGAGCGAGTTGGGCGAAGGCGACCCGGCGCACGCGGTCGCCCTTGGGCGGGAAGAGTTTCTCGGCGAGGGGCTCGAGGCCGTAGAACCAGATCGGCTTGCTGATGCTGACGAGGTCGACCTTGGCGGCGGCGGGCGGGGCGGCGGGGCGGGACGGAGCGTCGCCGCCGGCGTGGTTGCCGTCGTGCATCGGCAGCGGGGCGGCGCCGGAGGCGATGAGTTCGGCGATGGCGTTGGAAAAGCCGTGGAGGCGGTCCTCAAATTCGGGGCGGTTGAGCTCGAAAAGGATGTCGAGCACGTGCTGCGCGGCATCGGCTTGCTGGAGCGCGAGGTAGGCTTGGAGGAGATTCAGGCCGGTGGCCGGGCCGTGGCGGTCGGCGGCGTAGCGGGGGGCAATGAGCTCGACGATGGCGGCGACATGGCCGGTGGAGCCGAGGTCGCCGGAGATGGTGACGAGGACATCGGCGCGGTCGCCGGCGGCGGCGAGGACCTCCTCGTAGATCGCGACGGCGGCGGGCAAGTCGCGGGCCTCGAGTTTTTCGCGGGCGGCGGCGAGGCGCGGGAGGATATTGCCGGCGGCGGCAAGCGGGTCGCCCGACGGAGCGGCAGGCGCGGCGGGAACGGGGACGGGTTGCGGCGAGGCTTTTTTTCCGGCGAGGCGGTCGAAGAATCCCATGCGCGAGAGCGAAAGCCGGGACGCGGGCGGTGGCGACGCGATTTTTCCGTCGCCGCCATTCGGGGGGAAATCCCTGGAGTGACTTCTTCTCTCCCGGATTTTTTCGGGGCCAATCCGGCAAATCATCGCGAGCAAGCTCGCCCTGGAGTTTGGCCCTGACTAGACGCCTACCGTTAGAAGCGAGAAGAGCCATTTTTTGGACGCATTTTTTGATTGGACAAGCATCTAGTTATATATCTAGATGTCAAGTATGGGTTATCCAACCAAGGTCCAGCTCA
>JBDNFZ010000626.1:0-3880 GCA_041689555.1 Opitutaceae bacterium
CTTGTAGAGTGCGCGCAACCACGAACTGGTCGGCGTCGCATCCAGATAAAAATAACACTCCTTCACGTCCTCGCCGTGGTTGCCCTCGCGCCCCGTGAGCCCGAACAGCCGCTCCTTCAAAATCGGATCGCGCCCGTTCCAGAGCGCCAGCGCGAAGCACAGTCGGCACTCCCGGTCGGTGATCCCGAGCAACCCGTCCTCGCCCCACCGATCGGACCGCGACCGCGCGTGGTCGTGCGTGAAATAATCCCAGCTTTCCCCGTCCGGCGAATAGTCCTCGCGCACCGTGCCCCACTGCCGCTCGGAGAGATACGGTCCCCAACGCTGCCAGTTCTTCTGGCGGCGCGCATCTTCGTCGAGACGCAGCAGTTCGGGATTTTTCAGGGCGGGGCGGGCCATGCAGGGACTCACTCACGGCCCCGCCGGCCCTACCTGCAAACTCCAAAATGAAATGCATGCGCCTACCTGCCCTTTTGCCTCGGCGGCCGGCCCCTGCTCCTGTCCCACCGTGGTCACGCCCGCCCGCGTCCTCACCTCTTCGCCCATCCCGTCCTTCAAAAATCGCGCATCAACATTCGCCTCGCCGCCGCTGCCCGCCCCGTCCCCGGCGTCACCCTCGACGATCTGCCCGAGGCCTGCCCCGATTTTCAGATCATCGTAGCCCGCGAGCAGGAGTTGCATAGCGCCCACCTCCCGCGGACTCCCTGCTTTTCCAAGCGTTCATCTATCTGGTCGCGGCCGTCGTCGCGGTCCCCGTCGCCAAACGCCTCGGGCTCGGCTCGGTCCTCGGCTATTTGCTCGCCGGCATTCTGATCGGCCCGCACGTGCTCAAGCTCGTCGGCGGCGGGGACGGCCATGTCATGCACTTCGCCGAATTCGGCGTCTTCACGATGCTGTTTCTCGTCGGCATCGAGGTGCAGCCCGCCCTGCTCCGGCGGATGCGCGCGCAACTCCTCGGCCTCGGCGGCCTCCAGATCTTCGGCATCGCCCTCGGCATCGCCGGCATCGGCCCAGCTCCCGGTCTCGGCTTTCGGCTCTCGCTCGCCGCCGGCCTCATACTCTCCATGTCGTCGACCGCCATCGTGCTCTTCTCACTCCGAGAACGCGGCCAGCTCATTTGGGAAAACGACGCCGTCTACTTCAACGAAGCCCGCCGCCAGATCGAGGCCTTCGACCGGATGTTCGCCAACGACGCCGCCGAGACCCGCGCCCGCACCGACCGCGGCTGGGAACCCGTCCCGCCCGGCGATTCCTCCCGGGGTTAACTCCGCGCCCGCAGCCGCCTTCTTTCCCGATTGTGGAACCGACCGTCGGTCGGTTTCCGCGCGCTATCCCGCATTCTTCCGTCCCGGCCACGTCTCCTCACGCGACCAAAACTCGTCGCCGCGCCCGCCGTAGTAATCCGCGAGCACCGCGTCCATCACCTGGCTCGTGCGTCGCGCCGACTCTCCCGTGCTCGGACAAACCCCGCGCCCCAGCAGATCGTCCACCACGCTCTGGATCAACGGTTGCGCCACGTGCGGCGGATTCGGCCGCTCGAACAACTCGATACCCTCCGTCGTCTCCAGTCGCACCGCTTCATTGCCAAAAACCGAGGCCGTCACCTCCCCGGCCGTTCCGGAGATCCGCAGCGTGTCATCCCGCGCCGCGCTCGTGAAATTCCACGTCGCCACGCCGTGCGCCCCCGCGGCCGTGTCGAAGCTCAACGCCACCGCGTCCTCCACCGCAAAACTTCCCAGCAAGTTCGCCGCCCGCCCCGTCGCTTTTTCCAACGGTCCGACCAAAAAATCCATCAGGTCGAGCCCATGGCAGCCGAGATCCAGAAAATGCCCGCCGCCCGCGCTCGCCGCCTTCACGCGCCAACTCGCGCCCGCGATATGCATCGGCGCCGCAAACCGGTAGCTCACGCCCGTCACCTGTCCGAGCCGCCCGTCTCGCAGCAATTCCTCGATCATCACAAATCGCGGCAGGCAGCGCCGATAGTAGGCGACGAACAACGGCACTTGCGCCGCCGCAAACGCCGCCGCCATCCGGTCGCATTCCGGCGTGTGCCGCGCCATCGGCTTTTCCACGTAAGCCGGCTTCCCGAGCGCCGCCGCCTGCAACGCGTAGCTCGCATGGGTGTCCGGCGGCGTCGCGATATACACCGCGTCCACCTCGGGATCGGCGATCAGCGCGCCCCCGTCGGCATACCACCGCGCGACCCCGTGCCGCCGCGCATAATCCGACGCCTTGCCCGCGTCCCGCCGCATCACCGCCACGAGCTGTGAGCCCGTCGCCCTCTGAAAACCCGGCCCGCTCTTCACCTCGGTCACGTCGCCGCAGCCGATGATGCCCCAGCGAACCACATCCCTTTCTGCAAAAAATCCTGTTTTCATGGCCGCCAAGTTGAGCCCGTCCCGCCCCGCCGACAACCGCAGAACCCGCCGACAAAATTCCGGCCCGCTTCCACCCTGCACCGCCATTCTCCCTACGCTCGGGCCAATCGTCTTTGCTATTCGTCCCTTCTTCGCAGTTTCCCCTCCCCCTCCGCTTGCGCGTTTCTTCGCGAGGTTCGCGCGCCTTTCTTGCGGACTTTTCCGCCTCAGAGCACACCCTTCAAATCCGCCATGCTCCCGTCGCTCACGATCACGTAGCGGTTCTTCGCATCGGCCCACGTCGCCGCGACGAGATTTTTCCGCGCCATGAATCGCGGCGTCGCATCCGGCGCTCCGCCGGGCGCCTCATCGCGGCGGGCGACGAAGACATGAAACACCGTCCCATCGCGCTCGAAGCACACCAGCGAAACGTCCTTCCCGCGAAAATCCAGCTTGCGACAGCCCAACGCGCTGAGCTCGGCAAACTTCGCCGGCAACTCCGTCGGCAGCGGCCCGCGGTGCTCGCCCAGCCACGCCTGCAACACCGCGAGGTCGCCGCTGCGCTTCTGCAACCTGAAGCCTTTGTCCACGTAGTTGACCGCAAAGTCCTCCATCATCTCGCCGCGCACGGGCGTCAGCCGCCAGCCCGCGACGCTTAACAGCACCGCAACCGCCGCCGCCGCCGCCAACCAGACCGGTTGCCGCCACCACGCGCGTTGCATCGTCCCGGCCCGCGCCCCCGCGAGGATCGCCGCCCGCAGGTCGGCCGGCGGGCGGATCTCCCGCAACTTCGCCGCGATGACCGCGTCGTGGGCCTGCGCCGTCGCGAACCACGTCCCGAGCTTCGGGTCCTGCTTCGCCTGCGCAAGCGCGTCGGCCAAAGCCGGATCGCGCGCGTCCTGTCCGCCCGGGCGATACGCCCCGAGGGTAAATTTTGCTTCTTCGTTGTTCATGCGGTTTTTCCTCTCTGTTTCACGCGAAACGACACGACCTTCGTGTTCGTCCCCGCTTCTTGCTTGGCCAAGATCGCCCTGAGCTGGGCTTTGCCGCGCGAAAGCCGCGAGATCACCGTGCCGATCGGCACGCCCAGCGCTTCGGCGATCTCGTGGTAGGCCAGATCTTCCAGATAAAAAAGTGTCAGCGGCGCACGGAAATTTTCGTCCACCTGCTGCAACGCCACCATCACCGTCGCCCCGTCGAGCTTCGCGACGCGATCGACTTCCTCCGCCGCGATGTCCGTCTCGCCGGGCGGCAGATCCTCGATGAAGGTCTCCCGCCCGCCGCGCCGACGCGCCCGCAAAAACTCCCGGTAAAGCGTCGTGAAGAGCCACGATTTCGCCTTGTGCTGCTCCCGCAGGCTCGCGCCTTTTTTCGCCCAGATGAAGAACGTCTGCTGCACCAGGTCGCCCGCGTCCGCCCCGTTGCGCGCCAGGCTCAGGGCGAAGCGGTAGAGCGGCTCGTATCAATCGTTGCAAAAGTTCGTGCATTAATTGAATTTATCAGTAATTTCGCCGTCTATGAAC
>JBDNFZ010000627.1:0-1774 GCA_041689555.1 Opitutaceae bacterium
CCGCCGGCCTTGGTCCAGACGTCGAAGTCATTAACCCCGGTGTTCTCGATCTTGAAGCTGAACACGACCTGGTTGGGCCCGGTGATGGCGTCGTAGGTGATGGCGAAGTGGAGCTTCACCGTGTAGCGGCCGTTGGGCAGCTTGCGCGTGAACTTATCCATGCCGAAGTGTTCGCCCCAGTAAACGGAGGGCGTCTTGGTGTTGATGATCGCGAGGCCCTGGCGTTCGGCCATATCGCCGCCGTCGAAGCCCTGATCGGGCAGCCAGGCGACACCGGTTTCGTCGGTGTGCGGGGTGGTGGTGCCGGCGCGAATGCGGATGGGGGCGAACGCGGTGGGTTCGCCCTTGGCGACCGGCTTGGTCTCGGCGGCGGAGGCCGGCACGGAGGCGGCGAGAAGCAGAGCGGCGAGGACGCGGAATGCTGCGAAGGAACGGAGCGGGAGGGAGGTGAAGGAACGGAGCGGGAGGGAGGTGATCATGGTGTGACGATCAGAGCGATTGTTGAGCGCTGGAATGTGGCGGGAAGAGAAGATGGCGATTTCGGAGGGGCATGGGAATGATTCGTTGGCACTCGTGACGAGAGAGAACGGCTGGCCGGCGTGTTTTGGGCATGAATCGGCGTATTCGTCGCGGATGCGCGGGCGGCGTTTGGCGGGTGGTGCCGCTCGTCGCGAGTGTTTCTGCGGATCCGGTCGTCGTCGTCGTGGATCGCAACCGGCGCTCGAGCGACAGCCGCGAAAAGTGTCACGTAATACGTGACACTCGGGTTTTGGACAAAGCGGTGAGAGTGCGAGGTTGCGGATGCGGCTGGTTGCGAGTGCTGCTGGAGGGGCGGTCGTCGTCGTCGTGGATCGCAACCGGCACCCGAGCAACGGCCGCGAAAAGTGTCACGTAATACGTGACACTCGGGTTTTGGACAAAGCGATGAGAGAGCGAGGTTGCGGATGCGGCTCGTTGCGAGTGCTGCTGGAGGGGCGGACGTCGTCGTGGATCGCAACCGCCGCCCGAGCGACGGCCGCGAAAAGTGTCACGTAATACGTGACACTCGGGTTTCGGGTGTGGCGGGCGGGTGGGCGGAGGCCGATGAGCGGGTAAGGGCGCGGTTGGCGCGCGGCGTGGGTTGGGCCGTGGCGCGGATGCGCCGGTGGCGTTTGGCGGGTGTCCGGTCAGGGGAGGGCCGGCGAGGATGGGATTGAAGCCGCGGGGCGGAGCGGGTTGGTTGCACGCATGAAGAACCGGCTGCTGGGTTGTTGGGTGATCTGCGGGGTGTGGTTGTCGGCGGCGGTCGCGACCGAGCCGCGGAATCTCTCGGTGCTCAAGCAGGAGATCGTCGCGTATGTCGAATCGGGCGTCTATGCGGCGGCGATCAACGCCGTGGCGAAGGAGGCGACGGCGTTCGTCACGGCGCGCGCCGCGCAACGTGCGCCCTGCGAGCGGCTCGCGGTGGTGCTCGATATCGACGAGACTGCGCTGACCAACCTGCCGCACATGCGCGCGCTGGATTTTGGCTACGTGCCGGCGGCCTGGGATAGCTGGGTGGCCGAGGGCAAGGCGCCGGCGATCGCGCCGGTGCTGGAGTTTTTCAACGCGGCGCGGCGGGCGGGCGTGGAGGTCGTCTTCATCACCGGCCGGCGCGAGCGGGACCGGCCGGGCACGGAGAAGAATCTGCGCGCGGCGGGTTACGGGGACTACGCGATGCTGCTGCTCAAGCCCGACGGCACCAAAACGTCGACCGAGAGCTTCAAGACGGAGACGCGCAAAAAAATCCAGGCGG